>JARFRL010000457.1 GCA_029287275.1 Pontiella desulfatans | reverse complement strand
GTTTCGGGAATCATCTTCGCGAGCCGGTCGCAGTAGGGCAGCGGAATCTCCAGCACGCGGCCGAGGTCGCGCATCAGCGTTTTCGCGCCGAGCGTTCCGAAGGTGATGATCTGCGCGACGCACTCCTCGCCGTATTTGTCGCGCACGTATTGAATCACCCGCTGCCGTTTGGTCGGGCAGAAATCGATGTCGAAGTCGGGCGGCGAGACGCGGTCGGGGTTGAGGAAGCGCTCGAAAATGAGGTTGTACTTCAGCGGCTCGACGGTGGTGATCGCGAGCGAGTAGGCCAAAAGCGAACCCGCGCCCGAGCCGCGGCCCGGCCCGACGGGAATGCCCTGCCGCCGCGCCCATTGGATGAAGTCGGCGACGACGAGGAAGTAGTTGATGTAGTTGGTTTTCTTGATCACGCTCACTTCATAGTAGAAGCGCTCGTTGATGGTCCGCTGGTAGTCGTCCTTCGGGTGGTCGAGATCGTCGATGTCGTAGAGCTTTTTCAGGCCCTCTTTGCCGAGATGCACGAGGTAGTCGTAGTCCGACTTGAAGCCCTCCGGCAGCGGGAAGAACGGAAAATGCAGATCCTCGGCCTTCTCCGGAAAAAAGAATTGGACGTCGCAGCGCCGCGCGATCTCGATCGTGTTCGCGATCGCCTGGGGCTGATCGGGGAACAGCGCGGCCATCTCCGCGCCGCTTTTCATGTAGAACTGGTCGCCCTCGTAGCGGTGCCGATGCGGGTCGGCGACCAGATCGCCGCGTTGCAGACAGATCAGCGCGTCGTGCGCCTCGGCGTGCTCTTTGCGGATGTAGTGGACGTCGTTCGTCGCGACCATCGGGAGGCCGGTGCGTTTGGAGATTTCCAGCACGTTCCGATTCGCGGTTTTCTGATCCGCCAGCCCGTGGTCCTGCAGCTCGAGGAAAAAATTACCCGGGCCGAGGATGTCGGAATATTCCATCGCGAGCGCCTCGGCTTTGTCGAGGTCCCCGTCCTTGCAGGCCTCGGTCACCTCGCCGCGCAGACAGGCCGCGAGGCCGATCAGCCCCTTGGAATATTTCCGCAGCAGCGCCTTGTCGATCCGCGGCTTGTAGTACACGCCCTCCAGATGCGCGATCGAGACGAGCCGAACAAGGTTTTCGTAGCCCTCCTGCGTTTCCGCGAGCAGGACCAGGTGCATGTTGTTGCGCTGCGAGCTCCGCTCCTCGACGCCGTTGCGCGCCAGATAGACCTCGCAACCGATGATCGGTTTGATGCCCGCGGCGTAGGCCGCCTTGTAGAACTCCACCGCGCCGTAGAGCACGCCGTGGTCGGTCATGGCCAGATATTCCATGCCCATTTCCTTGGCCGCCTTCATGGCGTCCTTCACCTTCACCGCGCTGTCGAGCAGGCTGTAACAGGTATGAAAATGTAGATGGGCGAAGGGCGTGTTGCTCACGAAAATCAGTCTCCAACAACTTAAAGCGCATACGATAAAACACCGCCCCGCGCTTGAACAGAACGAACTGCCAGCCATTGGGAAAACGGGGTTTTCGGCAGGAAATCGACGGGTTGACAGCGCGCATGAAACATGATTCATTATTCATGAACAAGGAGGCGGGCATGGCGGTACTACAAGTCAGAAGCATGGATGACGAGCTCTATAAGGCGTTGGGCCGAAGGGCCGCGATGGATAATCGGTCCATTAGTCAGGAGGTGATTTCCATCATCGAGAAGCATTTGTCGGAACCCGCCGGGAAAACCGCGGCCGCGGATGACGAGGCGTTGAAGCTTTCGGGTTCTTGGGACGAGGATCGTTCCGCGGGAGAGATCGCCGAGACCATCCGGTCGGCGAGAACCACCAAGCGGTTCAAGGGCGGCTTCTAATGTATCTGCTCGATACGGACACGCTGATCTACTTCCTCAAAGGTCACGAAACGGTCGTGGAAAACTTCCGGGCGCGGACGAACCGGCCCAAGGCGATTTCGGTCATCACGTATGGCGAGCTGGTCTTCGGCGCCCATAAATCCGAGCGCACCGCGGAGAACCTCGCCAAAGTCCGCCGCTTGGCGGAGATCTATCCGGTCATGGAGATCACCCGTTCGATCATGGACGGGTTTGGCGAAATCAAGGCGGCGTTGTCCGCGGATGGGCTCACCGTGGACGATTTCGATCTTCAGATCGGATGCACCGCCCTCGCGCTGAACTACACGGTCGTCACCAACAACCAGAAGCATTTCCAAAAAATCCCCGGGCTGAAGGTGGAGAACTGGACGATTTAGTCCGCGGAAAAGATCACCGAAACTTTTGTGCCCCGCGGGCTTTCGTGGTTAACTCCGGCGCTTTGGTGGGAAAACGATGCTGAACGAAATAAAAAAACGATGTCTGGAAGGGGTGGGCTGCTCCGCGGCCGAGGCCCAAGCGCTCGTCGAGCTGGACGAGGCCGCGCTGTTCGCCGCCGCGACGGAGATCCGCGCCGCGTTCTTCGGGAAGCGCGTCGAGCTTTGCTGCATCGTCAACGCCAAGAGCGGGCGGTGCGACATGGATTGCCGGTTCTGCTCCCAAAGCGGACACAACTCCACCGAGATCGAGATCTATCCCTTCATGGACGCCCGCGATTTGGAGAATCAGGTTCGCGACGACATCAAGGCGGGCGACCGCAAGTGCGGCGTCGTCACCAGCGGCGGCAAACTCTCCACGGATGAGCTCAAGGAGCTCGCCGCGACCGTCAAACGCATTGGCGGGGGCGCGGAAGCGCCGGTCTGCGGTTCGCTCGGGCGCCTGACGCCGGAGGATCTCGCGCTGCTGAAGGAGTCGGGCGTCACGCGGTTCCACCACAATCTCGAGGCGTCGGAAACCTATTATCCCGAAATCTGCTCCACGCAGGATTGGACCAGCCGCCGCGACACCGTGCGCGCGGCTCAGGAAGCCGGGCTGAAGGTGTGTAGCGGAGGCCTGTTCGGGCTCGGCGAAAGCTGGGACGACCGCGTCGATCTGGCGATCACGCTGCGCGAGCTGGGGGTGGATAGCGTGCCGATCAACTTCCTCTACGCGCATTCGGGCACGCCCTTGAAAGATCAGGAACCGCTGACCGCGTCCGAGGCGCTGAAGATCATCGCGATCTATCGCTTCCTCCTGCCCAACGTCACGCTGCGCGTCTGCGGCGGCCGCGCCCATATTCTGGGCGATCGCCAGTCCGAGCTCTTCGCGGCGGGCGCCAACGGCCTCATGACCGGCAACTACCTCACCGTCGCGGGCTCCCAAAACGAGGCCGATCTCGAAATGATCCGCGCGCTCGGCCTCGAAGTCGCTCCCGCGTAAGCGGTTTTAAACATACCTTAACTTCCGCTTGCAAACGTTGCGGTTTGGTGTAGTTTTTCGCATTCAACTGCAGGAGATGCGAAAATGCACGAAATCATGACGATCGAAGAAGTATCCGCGTATTTGCGCGTTTCAGAGCGAACGGTCTACGACTGGGCCCAGAAGGGCGACCTGCCCGGCGGCAAGCTGGGAACCACTTGGCGCTTCAAGCGCGTCGATGTGGAAAATTGGGTCAACTCGCGCATCTCCAAAAAACCGGGCGCGATTTCCGGCGGCGTCACCAGCAGCGCGACGCTGACCTCGGAGCGGGTGGTCATCATCGAAGAGGCGGACAAGGACACGGTGCTGCGCAAACTGGTCGATCTGCTCGCGGAGTCGCCTTTCGTGCATAACCGCGACGAGCTGCTGAAGGGCATCTTCGCCCGCGAGGAGCTCATGAGCACCGGCATCGGTTTCGGCGTCGGCGTGCCGCATGTGCGCATCGATTCGGTCTCCGACCTCGTGATGGCGGTCGCGGTGTGTAAAACCCCGATCGGAGGCTATTCCTCGCTCGACAACCAGCCGGTCCAGATCGTCTGCATGTTGGCGGCGCGTTCCGACCAGCACGCGAAATACATTCGAACCCTTTCGGCCGTGAGCAACCAGCTCAAGGACGCCGAAACCCGCGCGGCGATCATCGAATCCGACGATCCGGCCTTCATCCATTCCCACCTGATCGCGGAGTAAACCATGCACGGCATCGAACTAGGCGTGCTCGCCATTCTCGGCATCTGCGTCGCGGGCGGCATCATCGGCGCGTTCATTTTCCAAAAGCTGAACATGCCGCAGGTGGTGGGCTACATCGTCATCGGCGTGCTGATCGGCGACACCGGCTTCGGGCTGCTGCATCCGACCGACATTCAAAACCTGCAACCCTTCAACAACTTCGCGCTCGGGTTGATCGGTTTTCTGGTGGGCGGCGAGCTGAGCGCGAGCATTTTCAAGAAATACGGCAAGCAGTTCACCCTCATTCTGTTGGGCGAGGGGCTCGCCGCGTTCTTCCTGGTGGGCGTCTTCACCACGCTCATCATCTATTTCGTCTGCGGCAGCTGGGTGACGGCCGCCGCGGGCGGCATCGTGTTCGGGGCGATCGCCTCGGCCACCGACCCCGCCTCGACCATCGACGTGTTGTGGGAATACCGTTCGGCGGGCGTGCTCTCCACCGCCATCGTCGCGATCGTGGCGCTCGACGACGCGCTCGCGATGACGCTCTACGGCCTCGGCACCAGCGTCGCGACCATCCTGACGCAAGGCGGCGGTCATTCCGTCGGCTTGACGCTGCTGCATACCTTCTTCGAGCTCGGTGGGGCGATTTTGCTCGGCGTGGTCTGCGGCTTCGCGCTCGACGCCATGATGAAATATCTGCCGCAAAACGAGAAGCGCCTCGGCATGTCCATCGGCGTCCTGATGGTGTGCATCGGCCTCGCGGTCGCGTTTAACATGGACGTGATTCTCGCGACCATGGCCGTGGGCATCGTGTTGATCAACCGCGCGCCGAACCGCTCCAAAAAACTGTTCGAGACGGTGCGATCGTTCTCGACGCCGATCTACATCATTTTCTTCGTGCTCGTGGGCGCCCGGCTTTCGCTCGGCAACATGCCCGCGTGGATCTGGGCCTTGGTCGCGGCGTACGTGCTGATGCGCAGCGTCGGAAAATGGATCGGCGCGTATTGGGGCGGCAAGGTTTCCAAGGCCGAGAAGCCGGTCCAGAACTACATGGGCATGGCGCTCTTCGCGCAGGGCGGCGTCGCCGTCGGCCTATCCATCGTCGCGAGCCACAACCTGCAGCACATTCAAGTGACCGAGGGCATGAGCCTCGGCGACATGATCATTTTCACCGTCACCGCGACCACGCTCTGCGTGCAGCTCATCGGCCCCGCGTTCGCGAAGCTCGCGATCAAGAAGGCCGGCGAGATCGGCCGCAACGTCACCGAAGAGGACGTGATGAACGAGCTGAAGGTGGTCGACGTGGTGGATACCGAAATCGTGCCGCTGCTTGAAGGCACGCCGCTCGAAACCGTCGTCCAGCACTTCGCGGCGCAAGACACCTTCGTCTATCCCGTGGTCTCCAACGAAGGGAAGATCATCGGCGTGCTCACCTTCGAGATGCTCAAGGAACTGCTGACCGAACGCGACACCTGGCATTGGCTGGTGGTGCGCGACGTGATGCAACCGTTGCGGCATAAACTCGTTTCCACCATGAATCTCGGCGAGGCCTTGGAGCACATGAGCAACAACCAGATCGAGGCGCTACCCGTCATCGAGACCGATGAAAATCAAAAACTCCTGGGCGTGCTCGATCAGCGCGCCGCGCGCCGCGGCGTTGGCGCGGAACTCGTGAGGCGCCGCACCGCGGTCTAATCGAATCATGCGAATCAATCGGACCATCCTGTTCGCGTTGCTGATCCCGCTGTTGCTGGATCTACTGGTGTTCTTCACCAGCGCGGCGCCGCGGCACCGGTCCGAATCCTCCCGTTTCAAGCAGCGAAGCGAAGAGGTGGTCGAGGCCGGTCAGGAAAT
>JARFRL010000429.1 GCA_029287275.1 Pontiella desulfatans | reverse complement strand
ACTTCGAGCATGGTTTTTTTTCCGGGCAAGTAGTCTCAGCAATACGAAGAGGGTCAGGCAAACAAGGATGAATAGAGCGGCCACGGGACGGGCGTACTTGAGACCGAAGGCGTTGAATCGGTCATAGATCATCACGGGCGTCACCATGGGATGGTAGGCGATGATGACCACCGCGCCGAACTCGCTCAATCCCCGAGCCCCCATCATAATCAGGCCGGAGAGCACCGACTTCCAGGCAAGGGGCAGGCTGATGGTAAAAAAAACGCGCGCGGGAGAAGCGCCCAACGTCAGGGCGGTTTTTTCCAGCTTTTCCGGTACCGCGGCGAATCCCTCTCGCGCCGAGTTCATCAAAAACGGCAGGCTCACGAAAGCCATGGCCACCATGATTCCCGCGTGCCCCCCCACGAAGGAAAAGCCGTTTTTCTCGGCGAACGCGCCCAGCAGCGTGTCGCGAGAAAGCACGCCGAGCAACGCGATTCCGGCCGCGGTGTGAGGAATCACGACCGGCAGATCGATGATTCCAAGAATCAAGCGTTTTCCAAAAAACTCCTTTCGGGCCAGCAAATAGGCGAAAGGGATTGCGGGAATGGCGCAAAGCGACGTGGCGCACGCCGAAACGGTGATCGTCATCAGAATACCGCTCCAGACTTCGGAATCGCCCGCGGTCTCAGCCATTCCCTCGCCGGAGCAGTTGAGAAACATTCCGGCCAAGGGCGCGATGATGAAAAGCAGAATCACCCCTCCGGCCGCGATCAGCAGCAGATGGAACCAGGATGGGTTAGTTCTTGGTGGCATATTTGGTCAAGGGTTCGGGGATGTTCGCGTAACGGTCCGTCGGAGATGGAACCACGCTGGGCTGGCCGCAAGACTCCATGATGGCCCGCCCCTCTTCTCCAAGGACGAAGTCGACGAAGGCCAACGCGGCGGAGCGGTTGGGCGCGTTTTTCGGAATGGTGATTCCATAGACCATGGGCGCGCCGTTTTTGGTCAGGAACTCGCCCGGTTTTTTGCCACTGATCTCAACGGAGGCCCGCGCGTAGAAGTCGGCCAGTCCGTTGTTTTTAAGATTGATCTCGTCGGGCAGCGGAAGGTAGCTCAGTCCATGTTGGCGCGCGACGGAACGATAAAGGAAAACATAGTCGATGGCGTTCGCTTCCAACAGGCCCAACAAATCGGTCTCTTTGGGGCGAATGTAGTTGAGATCTTTTTTTAGGAGCTTCTCGGGCAGGGCGGCATCTTCGTAAAACAAGCCCGCCAGCTTCATGGTCAACACCGCGCGATAGCCACACGGATCCGCGTTGGGATCCGAGCGCCCGAAGACGACCTTTTCATCCATTAGAATTTCAAACCAGTTGTCGCGGTTGATTTCGGAAGATCGGCGGGAAGCTTGGTGATAGACCAGAGCCATTTCATTGGCCGCGAATCGGATGTTCCAGTCCGCGTGCTCCGGAATCAGCAGTTGATCGATCACCGTGTAATCGGCCGACGCCATCACATCGCAGGAGCGATTCAAATCCGAAATTTTTCGGGCGCAGGTCCGACTTCCGGCG
>JARFRL010000226.1 GCA_029287275.1 Pontiella desulfatans | reverse complement strand
GCCTTAGGCTTCTTCGAATGGCGGATTCCTGCGTTATTTCAGTATCAAGCGCCGCCCCCGCGTCCGGTTCAGACCTCGCTATTAGACAAGCGCTTCTTGCTTGGCGCTTAACAAGTATGTATTAAAGACGCCGGGTTTAAGAAGGGTAGGACGAGGATGGGCGCGAAGAAACCAGACACACGACGGAAAAAATCAACCGAGGGATCGCGAGAGGGATTTTTCGTGGTGGGCATCGGGGCTTCGGCGGGCGGACTCGAGGCGCTCGAAGAGCTGTTCAAAAACGTGTCGGCGGATAGCGGGATGGCGTATGTGGTGGTGAGCCACCAGCTTCCTGGACACGTCAGTTTGTTGCCGGAATTGCTGGGGCGTTGCGCGGCGATACCGGTGGTCGAGGCCGAGGAGGGCGTGGCGCTGAAGCCGGACCATGTTTATGTCAACCCGCCCGGCGCTGATCTTGGATTGATGAACGGCCGCGTTCAGCTCTTGGAACAAGCGGCAAATACGGCTCCGCCGTCGATGATCGACTATTTCTTCCGCTCGCTAGCCGTTGACCAAAAGGGCCGGGCCATCTGCATCGTGCTCTCCGGCACCGGGACCGACGGCACGCTGGGGTTGCGGGCGGTCAAAGGCGAGCTGGGCATGGCGATGGTGCAGGACGTCGAATCGGCGCGCTTCGCGGGCATGCCGGCCAGCGCGATCGCGACCACGCTGGCGGACTATGTCTTGCCGCCCGCCGCCATGCCCGCGCGGCTCGTCGCCTACGCCGCGGGGCTCGAACGCGTTCGGCCCGTCTTCGAGTCGGCCGGAGGCAAGGAGGTGGCCGAGCCGCTGCAAAAGATTTTCATGCTTCTGCGCGCCCAGACCGGGCACGATTTTTCGTCGTACAAGCAAAGCACCATGCTGCGGCGAATCGAACGGCGCATGGCCGCTCATCACATCGCGAAACCCGCCGACTATGTCCGCCTGCTCCGGGATAATCCGCAGGAGATCGATATTCTTTTCCGTGAACTGCTGATCGTCGTGACGAGCTTTTTCCGCGACCCGGCGGCGTTCGAGCAGCTTCAAAGCAAGGTGCTGCCCCGGCTGTTGGAAAGTCTTCCCTCTCCCTATACCTTCCGCGTGTGGGTGGCGGGCTGCGGGACGGGCGAGGAAGCCTATTCGATCGCGATCATATTGCGGGAAGCCATCCGGCGACTCGCCAAACCGATCGATGTTCAAATCTTCGCGACGGACCTCAGCGAGGCTTCCATCGAATACGCCCGCCATGGGCGCTATCCCGAGGGCATCGCGGCGGATGTCCCCCCCGAGCTGCTCAAAAGCAGCTTCATCCTCGAGAAAGGGTTCTATCGTATCCGCGAAGACCTTCGTAAAATGATCGTGTTCGCCCAACAGAACGTGATCAAGGATCCGCCGTTCACGAGGGTCGACATGCTCGGTTGCCGCAATCTGCTGATCTATCTCGATGCCGAGCTGCAACAGCGTCTGCTGCCGGTTTTTCACTACGCGCTGAATCCCGGCGGCATCCTGATGCTGGGGCCCTCGGAAACGATCGGCGGGCATGGCGATCTGTTTGAGCCGCTGGACAAGAAGTGGAAGCTCTTCCGGCGGCTGGACGCGCCGGCCACGCAGCGGCTTCCGGAAATCCCGGCGCAACCCGTCAAGACCAGGCCGCGGGTGGAGCGGCCGCGATTGGTCAAAGACCCCTCCGTTTCCGCGCAGTTGCAGGCCTTGTTGCTCGACCGTCTGGCGCCGCCTTCCGTGGTGGTCAACACGCGTGGCGACATTGTGTACATCCATGGCCGGACGGGCGACTATCTTGAACCGCGCTCCGGCCAGCCGCGCATGAACATCCACGACATGGCCCGCGAAGGGCTGGCCCCGGCGCTCGGTTCGGCCATGCGCCAGGCCATGGCGCGGGAGCAGGAGGTGGCGCGCGAGCGCGTGCGCGTCAGGACCAACGGACATTTCTCGACCATCAACTTGTCGGTCCAGCCGATCATCTCCCCCGAAACGCTGCGGGGCCTGTTGCTGGTCTGCTTCCGTCCCGCCCCGGCAAGCTCCGCGGAGGCGGCGGAAGGCGATCGTGTCGAATCCGGCGCGGGCGAGGCGGAGCGCATGCTGGATCTCGAACGCGAGATGCAATACACCAAGGAGTCGCTCCAAAGCGCGGTCGAGGAACTCGAAACCTCGAACGAAGAGCTCAAGTCGTCCAACGAAGAACTCCAATCGGCCAACGAGGAGCTGCAGAGCACCAACGAGGAGCTTGAAACCTCGAAGGAGGAGCTCCAGTCGCTCAACGAAGAACTTAGCACCGTCAACACCGAGCTCGAAACCAAGGTGGCCGAGCTTTCGCACGCCAACGACGACATGCAGAACCTGCTCGACAACACCCATATCGCGACCCTCTATCTCGACAACGACCTGCACATCAAGCGCTACACCGATCAGGCCAAGCGCATCATCAAACTGATCCCGACCGATCTCGGCCGGCCGATCGGCGATCTGGTCTCCAATCTGGCGTACGATACGTTCGAGGAGGACGCGAGCGCCGTGCTCAAGACGCTCGCCGCCCATGAGCGGGAGGTTCAGTCCAAGGAGGGCTGCTGGTACCTGATGCGCATCATGCCTTACCGCACCGCCGAAAACCTGATCAACGGCCTCGTCGTCACCTTCGTCGATATTGGCGCGACCAAGCGGGAAAAGGCGGAGGCGCAAAGCGCGATCGACGATCTGAGACGCATCTTCGATACCTTCCACGAGCCCTCGCTCGTGCTGGATTCGGGGCTGCGCGTGGAGGCGGCCAACAAGACGTTCTATTCCGTTTTCCAATCCAACGCCAGCAAGACCGAAGGCCAGCTGATCTACGACGTCGGCGGGGGCGAGTGGGATATCCCGGCCTTGCGCGAGCTGCTCGAAGAGGCGATTCCGAGCCAGACCGTCATCGAGGATTTCAAGGTGGAGGGGGAGTTTCCAAAGATTGGCCATCGGGCCTTTCTTCTGAATTGCCGGAAAATAGAGCGCGGAGCTGGATTGTCGGACATGATCCTGTTGTCGATGCGCGAAAATAATTAGGAGGCACGCGAACCCATGGTTGATCCGCTGAGAAAGAAAGCAGAGGAATTGCTGAACCGTAATCCGCGGGAAACGCCGGTGCTTGCGACCACCGAGGCGCGGAAACTTTTCCATGAGCTCGATGTGCATCAGGTCGAACTCCAAATGCAGAACGAAGAGTTGCGCGGGGCGCAGGAGAAACTGGCCCACTCGCGCGACGCCTATGCCGAACTCTACGACTTCGCGCCGGTCGGCTACCTCACTCTGGATTTGGAAGAAGGCCGTATCCTTGACGCCAACTTCGCCGCGGCGTCCTTGTTGGGGGTTGAACGCGGCAAGCAGATGATCGGCCGCACCTTTGCCGGGTTTGTCCAGCGCGACTCGCTCGACCAGTGGGAGCTCCACCGCCGACTCATGCTGGAGAGCCAAAAAAAACACCGCGCGGAGCTGTCGCTACAACGCTCGGACGGCGGCGTTGTGGGCGTGCATCTCGAATGCTCGCCCCGTCTGGCCTCCGGGCGCGTTCTTCTGACGCTGGTTGACATTAGCGACCGGCTGAAAACCGAGGAGGAGTTGCGCCGGCTCACCGCGGAACTGGAACAGCGCGTCGAGCAACGGACCGCCGCGTTGCGGGAGTCCGAGGAGCGCTTCCGCTTGATGTTCGAAGAGGCGCCGGACGCCCATTTCCTCGTCGATATGGAGGGCCGCTTTTTTGATGGAAACAAGGCGGTGAAGCAGCAGTTCGGATATGATCGCGAGGAACTGATCGGCCAGGTTCTGTGTGAGTCGGGAATCTTTTCGCCCGACGACCGCGCCGCCGTCGCGGAGCGGATCGATCGACTGGGTCGGGGGGAAAAGCTGGGGCCGGTCGAATTTTCGCTGCGCCGCAAGGATGGAACCGCAATACCGGTGGAAGTGTCTTCCATGCTCATCCGCATCGACGAAACCCCCATCTTGCTGTGCAGCTCGCGGGATCTGACCGCGCGCAAGCTGACCGAACGCGAACTGGTTGAAAGTGAAACGCGATTCAGGGAGCTGTTCGAACGCATGGGCAGCGGGGTGGCCATCTACGAGGCGCGGGATGACGGCGCGGAGTTCGTGTTCAACGATATCAATGCGGCCGGCGAACGGATCAGCGGCGTCAAGAGGGCCGAGGTGCTCGGGCGGGGCGTGCGAGAACTGTTTCCAGCCATCCAGGAGATGGGGCTTTATGAGGTGTTTCAGCGCGTCTGGCGAACCGGGGAACCAGAAAACCGTCCGCTGGCGTTATATCAAGACGGGCGGATTCGGCAATGGGTGGAAAACCGCGTGTATAAACTGCCGTCCAATGAGCTTGTGGCGATCTACGACGACCACACCGCGCGGAAGCTGGCGGAGCAAGGCCTGAGCGAGAGCGAGGAGAAATACCGCGGCGTCTTCGAGTCGGAGTCCGACGCGATCCTGATCTTCGACGCCGAAACCCGCCGCTTCCTCGACGCCAACTCCGCGGCTGAAAAGCTATATGGCCACACGCGCGAAGAGTTCCTGCAACTGGTGCAAAAGGAAGTTTCCGCCGAACCCTTGGCGTCGGACGCCTCGATTGACGAAATTATCGCGGGGCGTTTGACTTCGATTCCCGTCCGCATGCACCGCAAAAAGGATGGCACGGTTTTTCCGGTCGAAATCATGGCCTGCACGTTTTACTTGAAGGACCGGCGCGTCATCTGCGAGGTAAGCCGCGACATCACGCTCCGCACGCGGCAGGAAGAGGAGATTCTTCGAAACCGCGAGGAGCTCAGAAGATTGGCCTCCGAGCTTTCCCTCGCGGAACAGCGCGAACGGCAGCGGGTCGCGGCCGAACTGCACGACGGCGTGAGCCAAATGCTGAGCTCCGCCTGCCTCCGGCTAGGAATCCTCCGAGAAACCGCCTTGCCCGCCTCCACGGGGGAGTCGCTTGAAATCATCGACCAAATCGTCGGCGACACCTTGCGGCAAGTCCGCTCGCTCACCTTCGAGCTGAGTTGCCCGATGCTGAGCGAACTGGGTTTGGCGGCGGCTCTGGAGGAACTTTGCGCCACCATGAGCCGCGCGTATACGGTGCGGTTCGTGTTCGCCGGTGATACCCGGCCGCTTCCTCTTCCTTGCGACCAGCAGGTGGTGCTTTACCGTTCCGTGCGGGAGCTGCTTATCAACGTCATGAAACATGCCGAGGCGCGATCCGCCCGCGTGGAACTCGAATATCACGCCGACCAACTGCGCATTCGGATCGCCGACGACGGAAAGGGGTTCGACGCAACCATGGCGGGGCGGGGGTTTTCGCCATCCGGCGGCTTTGGGCTCTTCAATCTCCGCGAATATTCGCACCATGCCGGGGGGACTCTGGAAATCAAATCGGAGCCGGACCGCGGAACCCAAGTGGCCCTGACGATCCCCGTGGAGGAGGATAATGGATAAACAAACAAGAATTCTACTGGCCGAAGACCATTCCGTGATGCGGGCGGCCTTGCGTAGTCTGCTCGATTCCCATGCAGAGTTCTCCGTGATCGCCGAGGCAAGCAACGGCCGCGAGGTGCTGGCTTTGGCCGAAACATTGGCTCCGGACGTGGTGGTGATGGATGTCAACATGCCTGAACTCAACGGCGTCGAGGCCACCCGTCAACTCCGAGCGCGCTTTCCGCGCGTCAAGGTGCTGGGTTTGTCCATCCATATGAAGGGCCGTGTAGTAGCGGCCATGCTCGAGGCGGGCGCAAGGGGCTACGTGCCCAAAAACAGCGCGGCCAGCGAACTGCTTGAAGCCATTCGCACCGTTATGAAGGGCAAAATGTACGTCAGTCCCAACGTGATGGACGGCTTGGTCGAAAGCGGAATGGGGGCCGCGGCGGGAGGCGCCTTCAAGACGCTGACGGAGCGCGAACGCGAAGTACTCCAATTGTTGGCCGAAGGCCATTCTTGCAAGGAAATCGCCGATAAACTCGGCCTCAGCGTGCCAACCATCCACACCCACCGGCAACACGTCATGCAAAAGACCGGTGCCCGCGGCATCGCGGATCTCGTTCGATATGCCATCCGAGAAGGGATCTCCTCGCCCGAGGTATGATATCGGTAAGTGCTAGCGCTATATCAACTCGGTGGGGAAACGAGGAATGAAAGCACCGCGATGCATGGCCATATCTCCAGAATTCGCCAGTGGCACGGTGCTGGACTACCGTCCGCCGTTGAGCGCCATGCCCTCTCCGCCGCCGAGGTGGAACCCGAACTCAAGCGCTTTCGCGCGGCCATCTTCGCCCCGCGCCGTTGCGGGTGGTTCGTCGAGTGGAGGGAACCGCGGCGAACATGCCGATCCTTCCAAAGTCATGGAGGAGTTGTTGGCTCTCTTGCCGGCGGACGCGCGCGCGGTTCATGTGATGGAGCAGGGCGCTTGAGCGGGAATCGCTCATTATTTATATGAACAAGATTCATATTCTGATCGATTTCTCGGAATTCAAATATATGCGTCAATGGCGGCGTGAAACAGTTGGATTTAATCTTGAAGGGAAAGCCGAGCGAGCAGTGGAGCGTCTGGATCGATGCCCTTGTTGGCGCGGGGTTCGAACTTGAAAAACGCGATTTTACCGATCTCGACTCACAAAGCTTCGCCGAACTCGCGGGAACCGCGATCCTGCTCGACGGAATGCTTCCGAAACTATCGGCGTTAATCTCCTGCGTCCGGCTGTGTCACCCCGAGATGCGTATCATCGTCGTAATCGAGGTCGATTCCTTCGCGGTCTATTACGAGATGACGCGGCAAGACTGCGTCGCCTACGTGGCTGGGCCGTTGTCGGGCGACGAGTTCGTGGAAAACATTCGGAGCGTCACCGAGCAACTCGTCGAGGCGTGAGTCGTTTTCCCTCGCGGTCTCATCGCGCCTCGGAAACGGATCGCGCGCGCGAAAAAAAAGCCCCGTCCGAAGACGAGGCGCGAGGCTTTCAACAAAACGGATTCCCGTTTTACCAGCTGGCCTTGGTCATGCCCGGGATCTTGCCTTCGGAAGCCATTTCGCGAAGGGTGATGCGGGAGAGGCCGAATTTGCGGTAGACGGCGTGCGGACGACCGGTTACCGAACAGCGGTTCATTACGCGGTTGGGGTTGGCGTCGAGCGGAAGCGAGCGCAGCTTGCGAACGGCGGTCATGCGATCTGCCGGATCGCTCTCGGGATCGCTGATGATTTTTTTCAGTTCCATGCGCTTCGCGTAGTATTTGCTGGCGCAAGCGACGCGCTTCTGGTTCTTAACGATTTTGCTTTTTTTAGCCATAAACTCTTGGTTCCTTTTGTTGAAAGACCCGTGGATAAAACATAAATGGAGGGGGCCGCGCAATATAAATAACTAGAAATCTGGGCCGCTTCCTGGGCGTTTTCGGTGCTCTATATTAGGCTCGGTGTTCCTTTTATCTTGAACGCGGGTGCGAACCCGACGTATTTTGCACGCGCTTGATTAACGAAACGTAAGCCATTGGAGATTTAAATGTCAAAAATCAATACGCTTGGAACAGCGAAACTCACTTTTAACGACCAGACCATAGACCTGCCTGTATTCGAAGGTTCCGAGCAGGAGAAAGCCGTCGACATCCGCGCTCTGAGAAAAGAGACGGGAATGATCACTTATGATCCCGGCTTCGTGAACACCGGATGCTGCGAGAGCGATATCACGTATATTGACGGCGAAGCCGGCATTCTCCGCTACCGCGGCTACGACATCAACGATCTCGCGGAAAAGTGCGAGTTTGTCGACGTGGCCTATCTGCTGGTTCATGGCACCTTGCCCAACAAGGGGCAGCACGACGAGTTTTCGCGGCATCTCAACAACCATTCGTTGCTCCACGAAGATATGCGCCACTTTTTCGACGCCTACCCGGATCACGCCCACCCGATGGCCACGCTTTCGGCGATGGCGGTTTCTCTCTCGACCTTCTACCCGGAACTCGAGGACAGCAGTCTTCAGGAAAACATCGATTACAAGGTCACCCGTCTGCTTTCGAAAATGCGGGCCGCCGCGGCCTTCGCCTATAAAAAATCAATCGGTCATCCGATTGTTCAGCCGCGCCACGATCTGAAATATTGCGAGAACTTCCTGAACATGATGTTCCACACTCCGGTGAACAACTATCAGGTTGACCCTGTTGTCTCGAAGGCGCTCAACAAGCTGCTGATCCTTCATGCCGATCACGAACAGAACTGTTCCGCGTCGGTGGTTAAGATGGTGGGCAGCTCCGGCGCGAACCTCTACGCCTCCATTTCCGCGGGCATCTGCGCGCTGTGGGGCCCGCTGCACGGCGGCGCCAACCAGCACGTGATCGAAATGCTGGATCGCATCATCACCGAGGATAACGGCGATGTGAAGCGCGTGATTGAGCGAGCCAAGGACAAGAACGATCCGTTCCGCCTGATGGGCGTCGGCCATCGCGT
>JARFRL010000178.1 GCA_029287275.1 Pontiella desulfatans | reverse complement strand
CCCCCCCCCCCCCCCCCCCCCCCCCCCCCCCCCCCCCCCCCCCCCCCCCCCCCCCCCCCCCCCCCCCCTTTTTCAAGCAGAAGACGGCATACGCGATGGAATTGTTCGTCTCGTGGGCTCGGAGATGTGTATAAGAGACAGGATTTGATCCAGATCGGCCGCGTCGCCGCCAAACGTGACGAGCACGCGTTCGGTGATGCCCGTCGCGTTCATCGCGGACAGCATGCGTTCGTTGATGTTCTTGTTCAGCGTTTGGGCCGCGTCCGCCGCACCGCAGGCCTCGCCTATCGCGACGATGGAATCGATGATGTCGGCGATATGCTCGGTTCTCGTTTCGAGATAGGGGATGCCCAGGCCATCAAGGCGCGTTTTTTCCGCGTCGTATTTGTGGTGAAGCAGGACCAGATCGGGACGGAGCGATACGATCGCCTCGAAGTTGTATTGGCCGAAGCCGCCGACCCGCGGGACGGTTTTCGCGGCGGCGGGATAAACGCACCAGGTCGTCGCGCCAACGAGTTGGTCGCCCAAGCCGAGCGCGTAGACGGTTTCGGTGATGTCGGGCGCGAGGGAGATGATGCGTTCCGGTGCGTCGTTCAGCGCCGCGGCGGGGGGCTGTTTTCCACACCCCGCGACGAGCGCGAGCGCGAGCGCCAATAGAAAATGGACGCGCTTGATCATTGAGTCAACTCGAACACGATGGGTTGGATCAGTTCGGATTCGACGGCGCGGCCGAGCCGTTTCGCGGGAATGTATTCGGCCGCTTTCGCCGCCTTGACCGCGGCTTCGTCGAGGCGTTTGAACCCGCTGCTTTTCATGATCCGCACTTCGCCCGCCTGGCCGTTGGCGCGCACCTGAATGGAAAGGAGCACCGTCCCTTCATGGCCTCGGCTCCGCGAGGAACGCGGATAGGTGGCGCGGATGCCGGCGACGGGCGAGGCTTCGATCCGCACGCCTTTGTCCTCGACGAGGCTGGCGACCCGTTCCACGGATTGCTGGACGGCCGGCGCGGGCGCGGGTTCGGGCGTGGGTGGCGGGACAACAATGGGTTTGGGCGCGGGCGCGGGTTCCGGCGTGGCGATCGGTTCGGGCGCGGGCTCGATCTCGCGTTCGGGTTCGACGACGGGCTCCGGTTCGGGTTCGACTGGTTGGCGCGCGGCGGATGGGACCAGCGTCAGCTGAACCACCGTGCGGCCGGCGTCCATCATGGGTTTCGCGGGCGCGCTCATACCGCGGCCGTAGAAGGCCGCGGCGTGGAGCGCGATGGACAACACGACGCCGAGCGCGAGCGGTAGGTTGACTATGGAGTTCCTTTTTCGCATGAAAACGAAATCTCCTCCACGCCGGCTTTTTTAAGATCGTCCAACAGCTCGATGGCGCGGCCGAGGTCGGCCCTTTGATCGCCTTCGATGAAAACGGGTTTTTTGGCGCCGCGGCGCAAGGCCACGACCTTCGCCGCGACGAGTTCCGGTTCGATGGGCTCGGCGTTCAGGAACAGCCGGTTCTCGGCGTCGAGCGTGATGGAGATGAAGTCGTCGCGCTCCATGGCCGCGGTTCCGGCCTGGGGCAGATCCACCTTGATGCCGCGGTGGACCACCATCGAAACCATGGCGTAGATGAAAAAGACGAGCAGCAGAAACACGACGTCGATCAACGGCAGCATTTCCACGCGGGCCTTTTTGGTTTCATATCCCGAGCTTAGCCGCATTTCTTCTCCACGCCTTTTTGTACGGTGACCTCGTAGCAGGTGATCAGCTGTTCGAGGTGGCGGGTGATCTTCTCGACCTTGCGCGTCAGCGCGTTGTAGGGCAGGAGCGTGACGATCGCGATGGAGAGGCCCGTCGCGGTGGTGATCAGCGCTTGCGCGATGCCGCCGGTGACGGCTTTGGGATCTTCGATGCCCGCGTCGCCCAGCAAATCGAAGGAGATGATGATGCCGGACACGGTCCCGAGGATGCCGAGAAGCGGCGCGGCGGTGATGATGGTGTCGAGCACGGAGAGATAGCGCTTCATCTTCTCGATTTCGAACATCGCGGCGGCTTGCAGCGACTGAACCAAGCCGTAGTTCCGGTGCCCGAGACCGCTTGTGAGGATGCGGCAGACCAGGCATCCGGAGTTTTCGCCCTCCTCGATCGCGAGGTCGAAATCGCCTTCTTCCGTCAGGCTGAAGATCCGGTTGATCAGCGGTTGGTTTTTGCGTTTCAAAACCAGCAACCAGAAAAACGCTCGCTCGATCACGATCGCGAGCGCGACCACCGAGCAGAGCAGCAGCGGCCACATGATCAGCCCGCCTTTAACCATCAGATCCAGCATTCGTCGTTCCCCGTGAATGATTCAAAGAGCGCGAGAATAAGATTTTTCACGGAGGTTGGAAAGCGCCATTCAGCGCTAGCGCGTGGTCGAAACGCGAAAAGCCTTGCTTTATTTCGTCGGGAAACCAGTATCTCAAATATTTGAGGTGAACATGGCGGTAAGTCAAAAACAGATCGCGGAACGGTTGGGGGTGTCGATCGCTCTCGTCTCGCGGGTTCTATCCGGCAAGGCTCGGGCGGTGGGCATCGCGGACGCGACGATCGACCGCGTGCTAGTCACCGCCGAGGAAATGGGCTACGTGCCCAGCGCCGCGGCCCTCACGCTCAAAGGCAAGTCGTCGCGGACCATCGGCGTGGTCGTCTACGATTTTCGCGATCCCTTCTTCGGCGTCATCATCGAAAAACTGCAGGAACGCGCCCACGAGCGAAACTATTCGCTGGTGCTCGCCGGATTCAAAGGCCGGCATCCCGAGCCCTCGGATCTCGCGCCGCTGCACAAACACGCGATCGACGGATTGATCGTGCTCGGTTCCGCCGAGCGCTCCGAGTGGCTCTCCGGATTCCGCGGCATGCCCGTCGCGCGCGTCGGGCACGGCCCCGCCGACGAACCCAGCGTTCGGGTCGCGGTCGATGAGCACCACGCCGCCGAGCGCGTGGTGGAGCATCTCGTCGCCCGCGGCTGGAAGCGGTGCGCCTTCATCGGCGCGAACCTGTGGGGCCACGCGTTGCGCTTTCAGGCGCTCGAGAAGGCCGCCTCCGCGGCCGGTTTGGGCGTGGAACGGCATCTTTGGGCCTCGGATGGTTTCGAGGCGGGGGAACAAACGGTTGGCCGCCTCGGCGCGGCGGGCGCGGGGTTGGTCTGCGCGACGGACGTGATCGCGATGGGCGCGTTGCACGCCCTGCACGCCTCCGGCGAAGCCACGCCCGTGATCGGCTTCGACGACATTCCCCTCGCGGCGCGCTTCATTCCGCCCATCACCACCATTCAGCAACCACTCGGCGAGATGGTTCGCCACGCCTTCGACGCGGTATTGAAGCCCGCGGAGCCGAAGGAAATTCTTGTTCCGGGAAAACTAATCATAAGGAGTTCCGCATGAAAATCGTGATCGCGCCCGATTCCTACAAGGGCAACATGCGCGCCGCCAAGGTGTGCGAAATCGTACAAGCCGCCATTCTGCGGGAGACGCCCGAGGCCGAGGTGCTGAGTCTTCCGATGGCCGACGGCGGCGAAGGAACCGTCGACGCGGTTGTCGCCGCGACGGGCGGCGAGCTCCGAGCGCTGACGGTCACCGGTCCGCTGGGCGAGCCGGTCGAGGCCGAATACGGCGTGCTTCCGGACGGAACCGCGATCATGGAAATGGCCTCCGCGGCGGGTATCGAACTCATTCCCGCGGTGCGGCTGAATCCATTGGAGGCGACCACCTACGGGTGCGGCGAGCTGCTTCGTCACCTGATTGAAGCGGGCCAGACCCAAATCGTGATGGGCATCGGCGGCAGCGCCACGGTGGATGGCGGCACCGGCATGGCGCAAGCGCTGGGCTTCGTGTTCCGCGACGCGGACGGCCGCGAAATCACGGAGCGCGGCGGAAAAATCCTCTCCAAAATCGCCCGAATCGATCGGGCCGAAGTCGGCGCGCGGATTCGCGTCGCCTGCGACGTGACCAACCCGCTGACCGGCCCCAACGGCGCGGCCGCCGTGTTTGGTCCGCAAAAGGGCGCTACGCCCGAAATGGTCGAGTCGCTCGACGCGGGGCTCGCGAACCTGCGCCGCGTCGCGACGACGGCGGACGCCCCGGGCGACGGCGCGGCGGGCGGGCTGGGTTATGGTCTGCGCGCGTTTTGCGCGGCCGAAATCGTATCCGGCGCGAACCTGATCGCCGAGACGGTCGGCCTGCCGGCCGCGCTCGAGGGCGCGGATTTGTTGATCACGGGCGAAGGGCGCACGGACGGGCAGACCGCTTCCGGCAAACTGTGCTCTGTGCTGGCCGGCTTGGCGCGGGAGCGCGGCGCGAAAACCTTGCTGCTTTCGGGCGCGTTGCATGGCGAGCTCGATCCGTTCCTCGAGGTGTTCGATTACGCGTTCAGCATTTCCGCCGGGCATTCGTCGCTGGAAGAGTGCATCAAGCACGCTCCCGCGGACCTGGCCTTCGTGGCGCGGAACGTCGCGCGGTTGATGAACTAAGTAAAACGCCGATTTCGTGCAAGTATAGGGTTCGTAAATACAAGATTCCTCCCGTAGCCTTTCGTTATAAACGAAACCCTAGAAAAGTAGAATTTCAGGAAAGGGTACGATGATGAACACAAAGAAGACCGCTTTGTCGCGCGGGAATTTCCTGCGCGCCTCCACCTTGGGCGCGGCCGCCGTGGCCGCTCCCACCGTGATTCCCTCCAGCGCGATGGGGTTCGCGGGGTTCACCGCTCCAAGCGAGCGAATCACGTTTGGCATGGTTGGTTTCGGCCTGATGATGAAAGGCCATTTCAACAACATGCTCGGCCGCGGCAACGTCCAGATTCTGGCCGTGTGCGACGTGGACCAGAAAAAGCGCGAGGCCGCGCGGGATCGGGTGAACGCGAAGTATGGCGACAAAGGATGCGCCTGCTACAACGAGCACGAGAAGATCATGGAGCGCGGCGATATCGACGCCTGCTTCGTCGTCACGCCCGACCATTGGCACGTGCCGATCTCGCTCGACGCGGTGCGTTCCGGCAAGGACGTCTACGTTGAAAAGCCGATGAGCCTAACCATCAAGGAAGGCCGCGCGCTTTCCGCCGCGGTCCGCCGTCACGGCGCGGTTCTGCAAGTCGGCAGTCAGCAACGCTCCGACGCTTCATTTGGCAAAGCGGTCGAAATGGTCCGCAACGGGTGGATCGGCGAAGTACATACCGTCTACGCCAACCTCGGGCGCTTTCCCGACGGCATGGTGCTTCCCGAACAGCCGATTCCGGAAGGCTTCGACTACGATCGCTGGCTTGGTCCGACGCCTTGGTATCCCTACAACGGGAAGCGCGTGAAAGGAAACTATGGCGGCGGTTGGCGCTCGTTCTGGGAATACGGTTCCCGCAAAAACGGCGACTGGGGCGCGCATCACTACGATATTATTCAGTTCGCCTTGGGCATGGACGCCTCGGGCCCCGAATTCTTCTTCCCGCAAGGGTGGGACGATTCCGGTTGCCAGGGCTATAAATACAAGGACGGCCCGATCGTCTACCGCGATTTCCCGAACCGAACGTTCAACTCCATGATCGAGTTCCACGGCGACAAGGGCTCCATCGGGGTCGGCCGCTCGGGCGATCTGCAAACCAATCCCGCGGCGCTCAAAAACCGGCCGCTCGCGGCGTCCGACGTTCATCTCGGCGCCACGACGAATCATCACGACAATTTCCTCAACGCCATCAAAACGCGCGCGCGCACCATCGCCGACGTGGAGATCGGGCATCGCACCGCGACGATCTGTCATCTCAGCGCGATCTCCGAGCGACTCAACCGGAGCATCAAGTGGGATCCTTCCACGGAAGAGATCATCGGCGACGCCGAAGCGTCCAAATGGCTCGACCGTCCGCGCCGCGCTCCCTACACCCTGTAATCCGAAAGGCCGACCATGTTCAAGAAACCATTCCTTCTCGTATTGCTCATGGCCGTGGCGTCGCACGCCGCGGTGAAAGAGCTGATCCCGAATCTCACCGCGGCCGATCTGGACGTCCAGACCCAGGCGCGGCTTGATCTGCTCGCGGCCTGCTCCAAGGCGAGCGCGCCCGACGCCGAACCCGGCGCGCGGGAGACGATCTGTCTGGAAATGTGCCAAGTGCTCGCGGGCGACCATCCGGTTGTCTCGGTCATCCAACCGGTGCTCAACAATCTGGAGCGGATCGGCGGCGAAGAAGCTGTTCCCACGCTCGTGGAACTGCTCAACCACAAGGACGAGCATATCCGCGACGACGCCCGCCGCGCGTTGGCCGTCAATCCGTCCCCGCGAGCCGGGCACGCGTTGGGCGCTCAGCTGAAGATGAGAAAGGCGCGTTCGGCCAAAGAGACCGCCGGTCTCATCGTCGCGCTGGGGGAGCGCGGGGAAGAGGGCGCTTCCAACTTGATCGCGGGTTATCTCGAAGCGAACGACGACGCGGTCTTCATGGCCGCGGTGAAGGCGCTGGGCCGTCTGAACGAGGACGCCGGAGTCAAGGCGCTCGCCACCGCGCGCGTGGGCGCGGCGGGATTCCGCCTCACGCAAATCGACGCCGCGTTGCTTTCCATGAGCCGCGAAAACATCACGTCTCAACTCCTCGCCTCGAGCACGGATCCCGAGGTTCAGGCCGCGGCGCTACTGAGCTTGCTGCTCGCGGGCGAAACCCAATTGGCCAACGACGCGCTGGCGTCGGGCGTTCCCGCGCGGCAACTCGCGGTGATCGAGGCCGCGCTTCAAGGAAAGGATCCGGTGGTTCTCGACGCCGTCGCCGCGAAAGTCGGAAGCCTTCCTCCACATATCCAACCCCAGGCGCTGGGCGCCTTGGCGTTCAGCGAAAACCGCGCCTACGCGAAAGGGGTCGAACCGTTGCTGAAATCCCCAGACCCGCTCGTTCAGGACGGGGCCTCCCGCGCGCTGGCGCGGATCGGCACCGCCGGGTCCGTGGCATCGCTGCTCGCGAACGGTCGTCCCGCGGCGCTCCGCGCGCTGGGTCGGCTGGACGCCGATGGAGTCGACGAGGCGCTGGAGAACGTCGCGGCGGGCTCGGCCGACGATCGCCGCGCCATCGCGATCGAGGCGCTCGCGAACCGCGGGCGCGTGGATCTGATTTCGACGTTCTTCAAGTACGCCGCCGGCGATGGCGACGCGGCGCCTAAAGCCGCGGTCGCGGCCGTTGGCGCGATCGGCGACTCCTCGAATCTCGAGGAGTTGGTCGCGCTGATGATCACGAAGGAGTCCTCCGCGCTGTCCCGCGACATCCTCAACGCGGTCGTTGAGATCACGCGGCGTTCGAGCGATCCGGCCAAGGCGGTCGATATTCTAGTGGCGCGGATGGAAGGCGCCTCGCCGCGGGGCCAAGCCAATATTCTGCAAGCGTTGGTTCAGACCGGCAGTCAGGAAGCGCTTCAGCCGCTGGTCGAGGCCTGTGGTTCCAGCGACGAAAAACTCCAAAAGCTCGCGGTCAAACTGTTGGGCGGATGGGGCGCGGACAACGGCCTTCCGGCGATGATTGAGTTGGCGTCCAACGAGGAGATGTCGTTGGCGAATCACGTCACGCTCATGCGCGGCTGCTCGCGTTTGCTGGCCGCGCAAAAGCCGAAAAAGCTGAATAAAAAGCTGGCGACGCAGGCGCTGGAGGCGTGCCGCCGCGACGAGGAGCGCGCCGCGATTCAGGCGACGATCGACAAGGCGAAAAAATAGAGCTTTCCGTTCTACGGCCGCGCGGGGGAGTAGATTAGTTTTTCGCCGCACTTCCGACAGATCAGTTTCGAGTTCCGCTGTTGAGCCGTATGGCTCCAACAGCGGTTTTCGCAGGTGACGTTCCAGCGCGGCGGCGCGAACTGGAGCCGGTGCGTTCGTTCGGCCGATCCGCCGATCTCGACCGCCTTCGCTTTCCAGACCGCGTCGTGATGATGCTTTCGACCCACCAGCGCGTGCGCGATTTCGTGTAGAATCGTGTCGCGGATATCGGCTTCCGATCCATTCGCCGCCAGATCGAACGCGATGGACAGGGTCTTGGTCGAATAGCGGCAACACCCCGCCCGTCGCGTGGAGTGGTCGAACGCGAATCGCCAGCGCTTGAGGCCATGCCGAGCGATGAGTTTCGTGGCGCGGTCGTGAACGGCTTCTATCCGCTCCACGCGCGCGGCGGCGCCCTCGGACGTGGTCGTGAGTGATTCGTAGGGAATGGTGAAGTCGGTTCCGTCCGCGCGGATGATGGCGCGTTTGGGATTCATTCGGACGATCGTTCCCGCCACCCGTCCGCGGCGATAGGGGAAGCTGACGGCGTCGCCCTCCGCGAAACGGGCCTTTCGCCTGTCCGCCGCGGGCACCATCAGGGATTGGTCGCGATGGCGATGCGGTCGTGGCCCGCGAGGTCGTGTTTGATCTCGATGTTTTGGTAGCCGAGGCTTTCCAGTCGTTTGATGACGAGGGCGCCTTGGTCGAAGCCGAACTCGAGAAAGAGCATGCCGCCGGGCACGAGCACGTAGCGGGCCTGGGTCGCGAGTTCGTCGATCAGTTCCATGCCGGTGGGGCCGCTATCAAGCGCGAGCTGGGGTTCGTGGTCGCGGACGGACGGATGCAGACGCTTCCAGTCGTTGGTCGCGATGTACGGAAGATTGGCCACGACGATATCCGCGCTTTCGGGCGCGAAGCGCTCCAGCAGATTGTTGCGCATCCAGAACACGCGGTCGGCGAGTCCGTTGGCTTCCGCGTTTTCTTTCGCGAGTTCCAGCGCGTCGGACGAGATGTCGACCGCCTTGAAGTTCGCGTCCGCCCTCTGCCGAGCGAGCGTCAGCGCGACGCAACCGGTTCCGGTTCCCACGTCGACCACCGTCGCGGGGCCGGCGTTTTCGCGGTTCCACATGTTGGAGGTGACGACCTCCTCGACCAAGAGCTCGGTCTCGGGGCGCGGAATCAGGGCGCGCGGATCGCATTTGATCTGGAGTCCCCAGAAATCAACGTGTCCGATGACGTATTGCAGCGGTTCGCCGTTCTCGACCCGCTCGGCCAGGGGCTCGAGGCGTTTGATGATTTCGAACTTGCTGGCCGTGGTGGACGCGATGTCCGCCGCGCCGGTGTAGATTTCCAGCGGCTTGCAATCGAAGACGTGCGCGAGCAGTTCCTCCGTGACGCGCTTGGCGTTGTCGACGCCCGCGGCGGTGAAGCGGAATTCGAATGATTCGACTAGTTGATCAATTTCCATGCCCTATTGGACCTCTAAACCGGCGCGCCTTTCAACCCTGAAACTCATTTATAGTTGCGCGGATCGATGCCGAGGTTCTTGACGCGGTAGTTGATGATGCGTTGCGTGGTTTGCAGGTAGCGCGCGACGGCCGCCGCGTTGCCGCGGTGTTTCTTGAGCGCGTCGATGAGGATCTCGCGTTCGTAGGCCTCGACCATCTGCTTCAGGTTCGCGCCGTTTTCCGGCAGCAAATTGGTGTGGGTTTCGTCGCTGGTCTGCAACGACGGAGGCATGTTGAAGCCGTGGATCACGCCGTCGGACGAGGTCAGCACGGCGCGTTCGACGCAGTTTTCGAGTTCGCGGACGTTGCCGGGCCAGTGGTAGGCCATCATCATGTTGATCGCGGAGGTGGAGATGCGCTTCATGGCTTTGCCGTACATGTCGCCGTACTTCTGCAGAAAGTGATCGGCGAGCAGCATGATGTCGGACTTGCGCTCGCGCAGGGGCGGCAACAGGATCGGGAAGACGTTCAGGCGGTAATACAAGTCCTCGCGGAACGTGTCGTCGGTTATGCCTTTCTCCAGATTGCGGCTGGTGGCCGCGACGACGCGGACGTTGACGGTGATGGTTTCGTTGCCGCCGACGCGTTCAAAGGTTTTTTCCTGCAGCACGCGGAGCAGGCGAACCTGCACGGCGGGGGAGATGTCGCCGATTTCGTCGAGAAAGATCGTTCCGCCGTTGGCGAGTTCGAAGCGGCCCTTGCGTTGCTGCTGCGCGCCGGTGAACGCGCCTTTCTCGTGGCCGAACAGTTCGGACTCGATCAGGTTTTCCGGAAGCGCGGCGCAGTTGACGCTGACGAACGCGTTGTTTTTGCGCGGGCTGTTGAAGTGAATGGCGCGGGCGACGAGCTCTTTGCCGGTACCCGAATCGCCGCGAACGAGCACGGTCGCGGCGCTGTCGGCGACCTGCACGATTTGCTCGTAGATCAGTCGCATGGAGTTGCAGTTGCCGACCATGTTGTCGATGCTGTAGCGGTCGCCCAGCTGGCGGCGCAGCATTTCGTTTTCGGATTCCAGCGCGTTGCGCTCCTCGATCTCCTCGCGGATGGTCGAGACGGCCGAGGCGAGAATCTGAGCCACGTGCTCCAGAAAGAGGGCGTACCCCTTGAGCTCTTCCTTCTGCATCGCGGGGAGGTCGATGCTCATCGTGCCGATGACCTCTTTGTGGTGGATGATCGGAACGCAAATGAAAGCGGTCTGTTGATCGCCGCGGGCTCTGGTTCGGTTGAGGAAGTCCGCCGATTCGTTGATGTCCGGCACGAGTTCGGGTTGGCCGGTCTGCGCGACGCGGCCGGTGATGCCCTCGCCCAACTGGTATTGTCCGCGCCGGGCTTCGCTGTCCGACAGGCCGTTGGAAGCCTCGATATTCAGAATGTCGGTTCCGGGTTTGCGCAGCGCTAGCGTTCCGCGCGAGACGTTCATGTCGGTTTCTATGATGCGCATGACATCATTCAGCAGTTCCGCGACGTTGTGTTGGCGCGCGGAAATGGTCCGCGATATTTTATAGAGAACCTGAAGTTCTTTTTCGCTTTGATTCATTATTGCATCCTCATTCCAGTTGGCGGGTTTTCATGCCAATCAGTAATACAAAAATGTATCGAAACGGGCGTGCGACACACAAGTTTGTTTTGGAAATATTTTTCCTACCCAATTGGCTCTTCGCCGTCGGGCCGCCGCTTGGGGGCGTTTTTCCCCTTTCGGGGAGGGGGTTTGGGAGGGTTGGTTTTGCGAAGGTCCGTCCAGAATTCAAGCAAATCTTGATTCCGGTCGTGGGCTTTGGCCGAAAATTTAAAGTAGAGAAACGCGTCGAGAAAGGCGCGGCTCTGAATGAAACGCTGCGGCTGTCGGCCCTTGACGCGCTCGAAGCGGGCTTGGTTGCTCATGATGTCGGAGACTTGATAGATGGCCTGCTTGGGAACCCGCACGTTTTCACACATGCCCTTCAGGTGCCCTTGAACCGCGTTGCGCGCGGCGTCGTGCGGGGCTTGGCCGGCCTCGATCAGCTGCTGGATCAAAAATTCATGGTATTCCCCGAAAATGAGCGCGAAGAGCAGGGCGGGGTGCACGCGCAGCCCGGCCTGGCGCCAGCGGTCCATCTGCTCGAGGGTTTGGATCACCCAGTCGTGGCGCGTTTTGTCCTCGTCGATCCAATGGGAGAAATCGTGGAACATCGGGTGAAGCAAATCGGTTTTTTCCAGCCACTGGAACACGTCTTTGGCGTGGCCGCAGAAGAAGAGTTTTTGTACTTCCTCGTACATGCGCGAGGGCGCGGCGTGCGCGAGCAGATCTTTGTTGCGGCAGATGGAGTCGTAGGCCTGTTGCTCGATCTCGAAGCCGAGCGTGCCCGCGAAACGCGCGGCGCGGATCATGCGGACGGGATCCTCGGCGAAGCGTTTGTCCGGCTCGCCAATGACGCGGATGATCTTGTCGTCCAGATCGTTCAGGCCGCCCGCGTAGTCGATGACGGAGAAGTCGGCGATGTTGTAGAAGAGGGCGTTGATGGTGAAGTCGCGGCGGAGCGCGTCTTCCTTGGGCGTGCCGAAAATATTGTCGCGCGTCACCATGCCGGTCTCGCCGACGCGCAGGGTGTTGTCGCAGTAGACGGTTTCGTCGCCATCGTCGGGGACGGGGGCGCGGAAGGTGGAGGTCTCGATCACCTCGCCGCGGAACAGAATGTGGGCGAGCCGGAACCGGCGGCCCACGAGGCGGCAGTTGCGGAACATCTTGCGGATCTGCTCGGGCGTCGCGTCGGTCGCGACGTCGAAGTCCTTGGGGTTTCGGTTCAGCAACAGGTCGCGAACGCCGCCACCGGCGAGGTACGCGGTGTGGCCTTCGTCTTTCAACCGATACATCACTTTGATGGCCGCCGAGCTGATTTGCTTGCGACTAACGTTGTGGTCGGCTCTCTTGAGTACGACTGGGTCCATAAACGGTTCGTTATATTCAGGGTTTGAGATGGAAACAAAAGAAAAATCCACCGCGGGGTGGATTTTTCGAACCTTGGTGTAGATGTCGACTAGTCGAGATGCTCCCCGATCCAGCGCAGAATCACGTCGACGATGATGTCGACTTCGCCGTCGGTCAGCTCGCGGCCCATTTCATAGCCGAAGAAGTCCGCCACGCTGGCGCGGTCGTTGCAGCCGCAGGCGTGCTGAGCGATGAAAACAGGATGGCCTTTGGTGGGCGTCTGCCGCCCGTCGTTTTTGGGATTGGCGGGCGCGAGACGTTTGTTCACGAAGTCGGCCGCGTGCAGTCGGAGAATCTCCATGCCGCGCGACGTGACGTATTCCTGCTCCGGCTCGCCGAGCGTGAATTGTTCCAAGCGGCCGTCCTTGGCCAGCTTTTCCTTTAGTGTGTTCCAGTCCTTGTCCGATAATTTCGCCACGGGTAAATCCTCTTGATTAGTATTTCTACCTAACAGCTACAGCATAAAAAACCTGAGGCGGAAGCGCAAGTCTCCTCCGCCCTAAAATATGGTGTTTTTTACTAAGCGTGATTTCGCCGCGGCTTAAAGGTGCTTCATCCAACCGATGAGGTTGGTGACGTGCCAGCCTTGGCGGCGGTAGAAGCCGAGGGCGGGATGGTTGTCGCGGTCGGCCTCCAGCTGAAGTCGAGCAAGACCGCGTTCGACGGCCCATTCCTCCACCTTCCGCAACAAGGACGAACCGACGCCTTTGTCGCGATGGTCGATATCGATCACCAAATCCTCCACCGTGCCGACTTCGCAGCCCTTGGCGGTGGAAACATGAATCTGAACGGTGCACATGCCGATGACCTTTCCGTTGATCTCGGCCACGAAGATCTCCGCGGCGGCGCGGTCGATGAGAAGGGTTAGCCCGCGGGCCTGCGTGGCGAAATCCGGGGTGAAGTCGTTTTCGATGGCGAACAGCTCGTGCAGCAGTTCGGCCATCTCCGGGATGTCGTCTAGGGTCGCGGTCCGTATTTTCATTGTTTGTTGGGGGTTTTCTTCCTCCGCCGTTTTTTGAACAGCGTTTCGTAGTCGATGTCGAGTTTCTGAATTTTATAGCGAACCATGCGCTCGGTGATGCCCAGCTCGCGGGCGGCCGCGCTGATGACGCCCTTGTGGCGTTTGAGCGAATCGACGATCAGGTCGCGCTCGAGCATGGCGACGCGCGCCTTGAGGGTGTGCTGGTTGCCGCCGGTCGCGGCGATGGCCACCGGTGTTTGCAGCGTGGGCGGCAGATCGTGCCCGTGAATAACGCCGTCTTCCTTGCCCATGAGCACGGCGTATTCGATGGTGTTTTCCAGTTCGCGCACGTTGCCGGGCCAGTGATAGGCCATGAGCATGTTGATCGCGGGCGTGCTGATACGCCGAATCTCGACCTTCATGCGCGCGGCGTATTTGCGCATGAAGAAGTTGGTCAGCGGCAGGACGTCGTCCTTGCGGGCGCGCAACGCCGGCAGGTAAATCGGGAAGACGTTGATGCGGTAGAAAAGATCCTGCCGGAATTTATTTTCGACGATGGCGGCTTCCAGATCGGCGTTGGTGGCCGCGATGATGCGGACGTTCGCGTGGCGTTGCTCGTTCGAGCCGACGCGTTCGTAGGTACGCTCCTGCAACACGCGCAATAGTTTCACCTGCGTGGTGGGGGAAAAGTCGCCGATCTCGTCGAGAAACAAGGTGCCGCCCTCGGCTTCCTGCACGCGGCCGACGCGCAATTGCAACGCGCCGGTGAAGGCGCCCTTCTCGTGGCCGAACAACTCGCTCTCCAGCAAGTTCTCGTTCAACGCGGCGCAGTTGACTTTCACGAAGGGCTTGTCCGCCCGCGGGCTGCTGTAATGAATCGCCGCCGCGACCAGCTCCTTGCCGGTTCCGGACTCGCCGCGGATCAGCACGGTCGTTTCGCTGGCCGCGACCTGATGAATGCGGGTGTATACCTCGTGCATGAGATGCGAGTTGCCGATCATGTTATCCGGCTGGAACTTTTCCATCATCTCGGCGCGCAGGCGCACGTTCTCGGTTTCCAGCGCCTCGCGCTCCATCCGCGCCGTGCGCCGCGCCACCACGTCGTTCGCGATCATCGACGCGACGATGGAGAGAAAGCGGGTGAGCTCGTTAAGGTTCGGAAGCGGCTGCGCCACGCAATCGACCGAGAGCGTTCCGACGGTTTCGTTCTCCACCATGATCGGCACGCAAATGAAACTCAGATTCTCGTCCAGTCGGCCGTGTAGCCGACCTTTGAACCGCGGCTCGTCCGCGACCAGCGGCACGATCCGCGGCTCGCCGGTTTCGAGCACCTGACCCGTGACGCCCTCGCCGCGGCGGTAGGCCATGCCCTCGGCCTGCTGGACCTTCTGGTCCTTCACCGCCTCCACGCGCAACTCCCGCCCGTCGGCGGTCAGCAGCATGATGGTTCCTCGCTGAACGTCGCGGCTTTTCTCGAGCACGTCGATTACGTCGAGAAGAACCTCTTCTTGTTGAGATTTCGAGGAGAGGTTTTGGGCGATTTCCGCCAGGGTCTCGAGCTCTTTAATGTGGCGAGCGTCACAGATTGTGGGGCTGTCAAACTTACAATTTGGCATTTGTTATACGTCATTTTATCTAGCAATATACAATTATGTAGCAAGGAGCATGGGTTTTTACAACTTCGGCATTACTGATGCATCAGGTGTGCCAAGCTGTTCGCGGCGCGGGGTGACCGCCACGATACGCGCTGTTTTTCGGGTTCAAGGAATCATCGCTGGCGGAGCCCGTTCCAATCGCGGGAACAGATGAGCGTCGTCGCGTCTTCCTCGATCACGGGCCGGTCGAGTCAGTAATTCACGATGAGCAGCGGCACGCGCTCGCCGTCGTGATCGAGGGAGACTCGGCGGCCACCTGATCGGGATATGAGCCGGGTGGAACCGCGGTGAGGACAGGTGGGAAGGGGGGGTCAGTCATAGAAAAGATTTCTGAGTTGCCGCGGCGTGATCGGCTTTTTGGTTTTCAAGGCGTGGTCGCGCACGCGGTTGAGCAACCAGCCGAGCGGTTCGCCGCAGGGATTGATGCCGGCCTCGTTCAGCGCGTGGCGCAGGGCCGCCTCGCCGGAGTGAACGCCCAGCACGACGCGGGTTGAGTCCGAGCGTCCGACGTCCGCGGCGGAGAACGGCTCGTACGCGGCGCGGTGGTTCAACACGGCGCTCACGTGAATGCCCGATTCGTGGCTAAAGACGTTTTCGCCAATGATGGGCGCGCTCTTGGGTGGCCGGAGTCCGGCCGCGCGCAGCACCGTCGCGCAGAGCGGGTAGAGCGCGCGGTTCCGGACGCCGAGATTCGGGACGGCCATGGCCACTTGCTCCAACGCCGCGTTGCCGGCGCGCTCGCCGATGCCCGCGACCGTCACGTCGGCCGCGGCCGCGCCGCCCTCGAACGCGGCGAGCGTGTTCGCGGTCGCCATGCCCAGATCGTCGTGCGCGTGGAACGCCAGCTCGAGTTCGGGCAGCGCCGCGGTCAGCTCCTTGAAAAGAGCCTGCGTTTGGAAGGGGTTCAGCACGCCGACGGTGTCGGCGACGCGCAAGCGGTCCGCGCCAAGCTCGTGGACGCGGCGCGCGAAGGCGATTAATAATTCCCGCTCGGCCCGGGCCGAATCCTGCGCGCCGACGGATACATAGGCGAAGCGCTCGAGCGCCGCGGGCAGGACCTTTTCCAGCGTTTCGAAAACCCACTCCGAGGATTTGCCCAGCGCGCGGAAGTGCTGGTTGGACATCGGAAAGGAAAGATGAACGGAAGTGAGCCCGGCGGCTTCGGCCGCGTCGAGGTCCGCGAACGCGGCGCGACACCAGCCCGTGATCCGGCAGGGAAGGTCGAGCGCGATGATCGCCGCGATGTCCGCCTGTTCGGTCGGTCCCATCACGGGAATCCCCGCTTCGATCTCGCCAACGCCGATCTCGGCGAGCCCGCTCGCGATGGCGATTTTTTCCTCGCGGCTGAACACGCACCCCGGCATTTGCTCGCCGTCGCGCAGCGTGGTATCGATCAGGTAGGGAGTTTTCATGGCTCCGCTTATAGCGCAAGGCGTGCCATGACCTCCGTCCGCGGAAGCGGAGAAATACAAGTGCCTGTTTGTGAAGGGGTAGTGTTTTCGGGCGCGGAAGCCGAGTTGGCGCGGCGTTCGGAAAAATTCGTCGGAAAGGACGGATGGGGCCGATCTCCCGCGGCGCAACACCGCGGTTGCGAACGAGCTGCGAAAAAACCGACGTTTTTTTCCGGCGCCCGCGTCGCGGACGCGAAATGACGGATCAAGCCGCGCGGCTCCGGTTTCAGTCCATGTAGCCGAAGACGTGGTTGCCGATGGTTTTCACGCCGCGCAGGGAGCGGGCCCAGGAGGGCGTGACTTTGTTCGGGTTGTAGAAATGCGTCAGGTAATCCCATTCGCGGCGGCTGGACATGAGCACCCACGCGATCCCGTAGCAGTCGCTCCGCGCCCGGATGTCGGCGGCCTTCATGCCCGCGCCGGAAGGATAGTAGTCCGGCACCGCGTCGATTTCGTTCCAACAGGAGAACTGTTTTTCCTTCAAGCAGACTTCCGCGAGGCTCCGCTCGTCCAGCCGCGCGCGGGTTTGAATGACGGCGGCGACGGCCATCTTGCCTTTGAAGGGTTCGCCGCGGGCCTCGGCGTACAAGGTGTAGCTGATGATCCGCGCCGCGTCCTCGCTGAAGGGGTTCGTTTCCGCCGCCGCGGGGGCCGCCGCCGCGAGCGCAGGGAGTCCCAGCAGGCCGGCCGTCACGTTTCTTCTAGTGCTCATTCAAATCTCCGAGAGGCGTGTGTTGATCCGCGTCCGCCCGACGCCACTGAAAACGCGGAGCGCGACGCCCGCCATAAAAGCAGAACGGCGCGGGATGAAGGAGCGTATTTCTTCGTTATTCCGGATCGGGCGCGGAAACCCGGGCGCCGAGGATCACGCGTTGGCCCCTCGCCGATGTTATCCATGCGTAAATCGATTGACTTTGTCATCTTTTGATACAGAGTCGTCGGAATTCGCGTTCAATAGCGCGGCCGTTACGACTTAGAGAGGCATGATGGATCAAGAACAACTCGACGCGCCAACCGATCAGTTGAATCGGCCGATGCGCGATCTTAGACTATCGGTGATCGACCGCTGCAATTTCCGCTGCACCTACTGCATGCCGGCCGACGAGGTCGGACCTGATTTTCCCTGGCTTGGAAAACCGGAGCGGCTCTCGTTCGATGAAATGATCCGGCTGGTCCGTCAGTTTTCAAAGCTGGGGGTGGAAAAGATCCGCCTCACGGGCGGTGAGCCGCTGCTGCGGAAGGATCTGGCCTCTCTGGTGCGGGAACTGAACAAGGTGCCCGGCATCCGCGATATCGCCATGACCACGAACGGTGTTTTATTGGCGCGGCACGCCGAGGAGCTTCGGCGGGCCGGCCTCGACCGCGTCACGGTGAGCCTCGACGCGCTGAGTGAAAACGTGTTTCGCGAAATGAACGGCGGGTTCGACAGCCCCTCCCAAGTGCTCGAGGGCGTCGCGGCCGCCAAGCGGGCCGGCTTCCAACACATTAAAGTGAACACCGTCGTGCGCCGCGACATGAACCTCGGCGAGGTGGTGCCGATTCTCGAGGAGTTCCGCGGCTCGCGCGTGGTCGTCCGTTTCATTGAATACATGGACGTCGGCAACGTGAACCACTGGGAGCGCGGGCAGGTGGTGCCGACCGCCGAGCTGATTCAGTTCATCTCCAACCATTGGAACATCGAACCCGTCGCGAAGCATTACCTCGGCGAGGTCGCGGACCGCTACCACTACGCCGACGGCGGCGGGGAAATCGGCTTCGTCTCCTCGATCAGTCAACCCTTCTGCCGCCCCTGCAACCGCAGCCGCCTTTCGGCCGACGGAAAACTCTACACCTGCCTGTTCGCGACCGAAGGCACCGACCTGCGGTCGCTGCTCCGCGACGGATCGACCGACGAGGAAATCAACGGCGTCCTGCGCGACGTCTGGAGCGACCGCAACGATCAGTATAGCCAAACGCGCTGGGGCGGCGACGTGAAGAAAGAGCAGAAACACAAAATCGAAATGTTTTATATTGGAGGATGACGAGTGGCGCGCGAGCCGTGTTTCACGCCGCGCGCTTCACTCTTCACGACGCATGAAAATCAACATCATCTACTACGCCATGCTGCGCGAGGCCGCGGGCCAAAGCGCCGAAACCGTCGAAACCGAATCCGCGCACGCCGCGGAGCTGTTCGAGTCGTTGAAGTCGAAACACGATTTTTCCATGTGCCGCTCGCAGGTTCGGCTCGCGGTCAACGACGCGTTCGTCGACTGGGACACGCCGCTGAACGACGGCGACTCCGTCGTGTTCATTCCACCGGTGGCGGGCGGATGATGTTCGCGATCCGGTCAGAACCGCTGAACGCGGAACAGCTCAAATCCGAAGCCGAAGATCCCGCGTGCGGCGCGCTCGTCACCTTCGAGGGCTGGGTGCGGAATCATAACGAAGGGCACGACGTCACCTCGCTCGAGTACGAAGCCTACAGCGCGCTCGCGGTCGCCGAAGGCGAGCGAATCCTCGCGGAGGCGAAGGAGAAATTCGGTCTCGAAAAAGCCGTCTGCGTCCATCGCGTCGGACATCTCCAGATCGGCGACATCGCCGTATGGGTCGGCGTCTCCACGCCGCACCGCGACGCCGCGTTCAAAGCCAACCGCTACATCATCGACGAGATCAAAGTCCGCGTTCCGATTTGGAAGAAGGAGCATTACGTCGCGGGCGATTCCGGATGGGTCGACTGCGAGCAATGCGCCAAGCACGGCCACCAGCCGAAAATGGACTACGCGCGCCAGACCGTCCTCAAAGAAATCGGCCCCCTGGGGCAGCGCAAGCTCGCGGAAAGCCGCGTGCTCGTGGTCGGCGCGGGCGGACTCGGCTGTCCCGTGCTGACCTATCTGGCGGGCGCGGGCGTCGGGCGTATCGGCATCGTGGAACACGATCATCTCGAAGCCAGCAACCTGCACCGGCAGTTCCTCTACGCGCCCGAAAATCTCGGCGAAAAAAAGGCCGCCTTGGCCGCGGAATGGCTGAAGCGATACAATCCCGCCATCGAGATCGAAACGCATCCGGCGCGCTTTCAAACGCTGGAAGTCGAACAGATCCAAGACTACGACATCATCGTCGAGTGCGTGGATTGCATGGAAACCAAACTGCTGGTCAACCGCGTGGCGCTCAAGGCCGGCGTGCCGGTGGTGTTCGCGAGCATCTACCAGTTCGAGGGGCAGGTGCAGGTGGTCGATTCGGAATCCTCCTGCCTCGAATGCCTCTACGAAGGCGGCGCGCCGACGGACGTTCCGAGCTGCGCCGTCGCGGGCGTCTTGGGCGCGGTGCCGGGCGTCATCGGCTCCATCCAGGCGCTCGAAGCCATCAAGCAATTGCTGGGCTTGGACGGCCGGCTTTCCAACGAACTGTTGATAGTCAACCTGGTCGACTATTCAACGCGCCGGATCGCGTTGCCGCGGAACGACGCCTGCCCGGCGCACGCCGCGTCCGCGCCGCTTCCCGCGTCCGTGGACGTGACGATCGATGAAATCGATCTAAGCCGGTTTCAGGTGATCGATATCCGCGAGCCGGACGAGGTGGCGGCGGAGCCGCTGCCCTGCGAGCACGTCCATATCCCGATGAACACGCTGCTCGGAAATCCGCGCCGCGTTGAAAAAGATGGAACCTACCTGCTGGTCTGCGCCGCGGGCGTCCGCACGCGATACGCCGCCAACGCCTTCCGCGCCGCCGGATACGACAACGTCTACTCCCTCGTCGGTGGAAACCGGATGCTTCCCCCTTCCTGATTCAGATTTCTTCGCTCCACACGGGTGATTGGTCAGGCGAAGCGCGCGAACGAGAGCGGCGGAGGCTGGTCCTTGATGACGTTATGAGTTACGCCGATCGTCCGCGAGGACGTCGGCCAGCACTCGTCATCCAGACGACTCGACCAACGGGAGAGGCTTGAGCTTGCGAAAGCAGTGACCGGAGGGAACGTCAACGGATAAAGGCCGCGGTGATCAAAGAAAATATTGGCAGTCCGTCTCGCGCGAGCGCGGGTGTCGCGCCTTCTGGATCTCGGACCGGCGCAGCGACTCGAGCGAGTCCGTCTCGCGCGAGCGCGGTTGTCGCGCCTCGGGGCTATCTGTCGGCGTCGGGGCTTTTAAGGCTTTTGGCGATCTTGTCGTATAGATCCTTGTTGGCGGCGGTGATGGCGCGGGCGCGGGTGAGCACCTCGTTCATGTCGGTCAGTTCGCGGCGGTACCAGTATTTCAATCCGTCGAGGTCCACGACGGTCACGTCGGTGGAGAGGTCGTCGAGCTCGGGGTCGATGTTGCGGGGCATGCCGAGGTCGATGACCATCACGGGCCGTTCCTGGTTGAAGAACGGCGCGTGCGCCATGTGGAGCACGTGTCCGGGCGCGTCGGTCGCGCTGATGATGATGTCCGCGTCGGTGATGTGGTTCTTCATCTCGTTGAAGGTGCGCAACTCGACTTTGTCGCCCCATTCCGCGGCGAGTTCGGGTTTGTTGACGTGGTAGCACCAGATGATTTTCTCGACCTTGGCGACGCTATCGGCGACGAGGCATTTTCCAACCATGCCCGCGCCGAGCACCATGACGGTGGATTTGGAAAGATCCTTGTCGTGGGCTTCGAGGTAGCTGAGCGCGAGGTCTTCGATCTCGAAGTCGCGGAGCAACGGAGAGACCTCGTTCTTGATGGCTTTGGAGACCTGCAGGGCGGAGGAGATCCAGGCTTGGGTCATGTTGCCGGCCCAGCCGCGTTGCTTGGCGGTCTCGAGCGCGTCTTTCATTTGCGCGGTGATGTGGTTTTCTCCGGGCGTCTGCGAAAGCATGCCCGCGGTGACGAGGCATAGGTGCTCGAACGCCTTCTTGCCGGTTTTCAGATAATACTTGTCTTCCTTGAGCGCGGCGAATCCCATCATGTGGCGCAGGATGCCGTTTTCGGAGGTTTCCTCCGAGACGATCGCGATGACTTCGGCGCGGTTGCAGGTGTTTAGAATCATGAACTCGTGGATGCCCCAGAGTTGCATGATCATGAACCCGGCGCGCTCGAACTTGGGGCCGGTCAGGTGAAAGGGTTCGCGCTCTTCGACGGTCAGGTGGTTGTGGTCGGTGCCGACGACGACGAGGTGCGCGGCCTCCATCATTTCCAGATGCCGCGCCAGGCTGTTCTTGATCATTTTGGACTGACGGCAGTCGTTGCCGCCGGAGGAGACGGACAGCGTGAGATTGTTGTGTTTCGCGGTGGCGGGCGTGGTGAAATCGCTGTCGGCCCAGTTTCCGTCCACGCAGCAGCAGAGCGTGTCCGCGGCGCGGCAGGTCTCGAGCACCTGACGGTTGACGCCGCGGCTGTTGGTGGCGGCGTAGACGATCGACGCGCCTTCGATATCCCGTTGCTCGAACCGGCGCGGAACATGAACGACCGATCCGTTCTCGATCAGCGCCGCGAGTTCGTCGCAAACCTCGGGGCTGACGATGGTTACCTTGGCGTCGCCTTCGACCAGCATCTTGATTTTACGCGTGGCGACCTTGCCGCCGCCGACGACGAGGCACCGGCGGCCCGCGAGGAATAGATTGATGTGAATGCCATTATGGGAATGTGTTTTGTCCGTCATGATGCTCTGAAATTCAGTAGACCAAAGCCGCGGTTGCTTGGCTAGATCGGATTTTCAACTTCCTGAAAAGCGATGGAATTTAGGTCATGAACGGAGTTTTGGCAAGGTTGATAGGCGTCAAACATGATAATATTAATCGACATCCGAGCCCGCGGATTCTATTTTCGGGCAACTCTTACGTAAAGGATTCAAGGCATGAAGCATAGTATTCTCCCTCTTATCGGCGGTGTGATTTTACTGACCTCTTGCGGCAAGGAAGAGCCCGTAAGCTATCAGGTGCCCAAACAATCCACGCCCGCGGCGCCGGCCCAAACGATGGGCTCCGACGCGGATAATCAGGCGGTGATGGCCGCGCACGCCTCCATGACGGCCCAGCTTCCGAGCACGGGGTTCACCGCGGACTTGCCGGACGGCTGGACCGAGAAGCCCGGCTCCGGCATGCGCAAGGTCAGCTATTCCATCGATGGAACCGCGATTGATTTCTACCTCATCTCCCTTTCGATGGGCGATGTTCCGAGCAACGTCAACCGCTGGCGCGGTCAGGTGGGCTTGGACGCCGAGACGCCGGAAGCGATCGCCGCGGAGCTTCAAACCTTCAGCGCCGGCGGGCACGAAGTGAATTATATCGAGGTCTACAACCCGGATGGCGGCAAGGGCATCATCGCGGCGATTATCGACCTTTCTCCGAGCTATTGGTATTTCACCGGCAAGGGTTCCGTGGATGAACTCAAGGCCAACGCCGCCGATATCCGGAAGTTCCTCGAATCCATCACGTTTGAAGGCCACAACCACTGATCGACCCGGCTAATGACCGATTATCGGTGAAATAGCCGTGAATATTGAACGTTGCCGCGTCGACGAGGTCTAGTTGCTTTCCCGGGAAAAGGAATCATGCTGAAAAAAATCACTAATTTTTTCCTCTCGCTGAAACTGACGATCACGTTGCTCGCGTTGAGCATGGTGCTGGTTTTCGCGGGCACCCTCGCGCAGGTCGACAAAGGCATCTGGACGGTGGTGGATCAATATTTCCGCTGCCTGATCGCATGGATCGATCTCCCCGTTTTCTTCCCCCGCGGTTGGGACGTGCCGAACATCCGGATTCCCTTCCCGGGCGGTTTTTTGATTGGCTGGCTGCTGGTGGTCAATCTGATCACGGTGCATTGGGCGAGTTTTAAAATTCAGGTCAACGGGGCGCGGCGCATCGCCGGCATCTTGGTGCTTCTGCTCGGCGTGCTCGTCACCATGGGCGTCATGTTCGGCTGGGGAACGGCTTCGGTCGCGGCCACGGACAGCGACGCGTTTTGGCGGGTTTTCCTCCGTTTGGGGCGCGGCACCCTCGCGGCGGTCGTTTTCTACATCGCCTGCGTGCTGCTCTATCGCAAACGCGCCGGCATGGTGTTGTTGCACGGGGGCATTCTGTTTCTGATGGTGGGCGAGTTCATGACGGCCATGTACGCGGTCGAGGCCCGCATGACCATTAAGGAAGGCGAGACGGTCAACTACATCGACCACTCCCAGCAACTGGAAATCGCGTTCACCGAGGTCTCGAATCCCGACCGCGACACGGTAACGGTGTTGCCCCAGCGCAGCCTCAAGGAAGGCGCCGTCATCTCCGCGGACCAACTTCCGTTCGACGTGAAAGTGAATCGCTATTTCGTGAATTCCAACCGGCCGCGGCCACTGGACTCCGTGCCCGAAAGCGCCCGCCGCGGCTATCCCGCGTACGAGGGCTACGGAGCGCGGCTCTACATGGCCGAACTGCCCGAAGTGAGTGGCGCGACCGGCGCCATGAACGCGCCCGCGGTCGACGTCGAGCTGGTTGATCGTTCAACCGGTGAATCGCGCGGTCGTTACCTCCTCAGCCTATGGATGTACCCCAACTTCGTGAACCGTTCGTGGGACATGCCCACGCGGATCAATTTGGGCGGCAAACAATACGAGGTCTATCTCCGCTTCCGCAGGGAATATCTAACCTCGCCGAGCGGCAGTCCCTTTTCGATTCAGCTGCTCGATTTCGTGCATGAGAAATACGAAGGCACGCAGATGCCCAAGGACTTCGCCAGCCAGATCCTGCTCGTGAACGAGGGCGACGACGTGAACCGCGAACTGCGCATCTGGATGAACAATCCACTGCGCTACGCGCGGCGCACCTTCTATCAGTCCGGCTATCTGCCCGATGACAGCGGCACGGTGCTTCAGGTGGTTCGCAACGACAGTTGGATGATCCCGTACCTCGCGTGCATGATCGTTTTCGTGGGCATGGCCGCGCAGTTCATTCAGTCGCTTCGGCGGTATCAAAGGAGCGACGCCTGATGAAAAAAATCATCATCAACGGGGTGGTCGTGTTGTTCGCGGTCTGGTTTTTCCAGAGCGGCGTTCGGCCGCCGAAGGAAAGCGAAACCGATTTCCAGGTCACCGCCTTCGGGCAGCTGCCGGTTAAATACGAAGGACGCGAAAAGCCGATCGACACGCTGGCGCGCAACTTCCTCACGATTCTATCGGACAAGCAGTCGGTCTATCACGAAGGCGAGCGGGTTTCCGCGACCCAGTGGTTCCTCGACAACATTTCCGGACGGCCCGAGGCGTTGGACTACCAGGTCTTCCGCGTCGAGAACATGGACGTGCTCTCCAGCCTCGGCCTCGAGGAGCGCAAGCGCTTCCGCTATTCCTTCCGCGAGATTCTGCCGCGCATTGGAAACCTCGACGCCGCGTCGCGCTCCGCTTACGCCAAGAATGAAAAACAGCGCGATCTGTACGACAAGCAGGTCATCAAAGTGGCCAACAAGTTCTATCTCTACCAGAACGTCATGTCGTCCTTCGAGGATCCGACCGCGATCCCGTCGGAGCAGTTGATGTCCACCGCCCAGCGCTACATGAGCCTAGGGAAATATTCCATCCCGCTGGCGGTTCCCCCCAACGCGGGGAATTCCAAATGGCGACCGCTGATGAGCGCGTTGCTGGCCAACCACCCGGCCATGAAAAGCATGGGCAACGTTGGCCCGCCCGACGCGATGGCCGTGAAGTTCGGCGTCATGTTGAGCGCCTATCGCGACGGGGACGTCGCGCGGTTCAACGACACGCTCAACGAATACAACGCGTCGCTCCAACGCGAAAACCCCGCGGTGCTTGAAAAAATGCCGTTTGAAACCTTCTACAACCGCCTCGGCGCGTTCATGAAATCGGCCCAGCTTTACCTGCTCGTGTTCGTGCTCAGCTGCTTCGGCTGGTTGGCGCGTAAACGCGGCCCGATCAGCGCGGGCCTCGCGCTGATGATCTGCGCGTTCATTCCGCACACCTTCGCGATCATCGCCCGCGTGTTTCTATCCGGCTATCCGCCCGTCACCAATCTGTATTCCTCCGCCATCTTCATCGGCTGGGCGGCCGTGCTCGCCGGCATTGTTCTGGAGCTGGTCTACCGCAAGGCCGAAGGCATGGGCAATCTCGTCGGCGGCATCGCGGGCTTCACCACGCTGCTGGTCGCCCATTTCCTCGCGGGTGACGGCGACACGATGGAGCAGATGCGCGCCGTGCTCGACACCCGTTTCTGGCTGGCGACCCACGTGATCACCGTGACGCTCGGCTACATGGCCACCTTCGTGGCCGGCACGATCGGCGTCTTTTACATTCTCGCGGGGCTGTTGACCCGTCGGGTGGACGAGGCGACCCGCGACAACATGTTTCGCATGATGTACGGCACCGCCTGCTTCGCGCTGTTGCTCAGCTTCGTCGGCACCGTTCTCGGCGGTCTTTGGGCCGACGACTCCTGGGGCCGCTTCTGGGGGTGGGATCCGAAGGAAAACGGCGCGCTTTTGATCGTGATCTGGAACGCGATCATGCTGCACGCCAAGTACGGCAAGATGGTCGGAAGCCGCGGCTTCGCGGTCATGGCCGTCACCGGCAACATCGTCACGGCGTGGTCGTGGTTCGGCGTCAATCAGCTGAGCGTCGGCCTGCACTCCTACGGCTTCACCTCGTCCGCCACCTTCTGGTTGCTGGTGTTCGTGGCCTCGCAGCTCGTGGTGATTTTCGCCGGCCTGATTCCCGTCAAGGTTTGGAGAAGCGGCCGCTAGCATCGTTCACTAACGCGCTGCCCGGGCTCTAGTGGCGGGGCTGGAAGGTTTTCAACCCCCTCTCAAAAACATTTAGGCGTTAATGGTGCTAAACCACAAAATTCACATAGATCACAAAAGAACAGCAATTGCCCTATTTTGCGATCCCTGAGTATTTTGTGGTTTCCATTAAATTTAGTCTGAGAAGTTTTTAGAAACTGGTATTACAACGGCATCTCAGTCGTTGCTCTAAAGGGTCGGCTTGATTATCCGAGGTAGGGCAGTTCCGCGGCGAGCGCCGCGAGATGCCGCTGGGCCAAGCGTTGGCCGTCCTCGATCGGGCCGCGCTCCGCGGCCGATTGATTCTCGAGCGTGGACAGCGCCAACATCCAGGAAATCAATTCCCCGTATCGCACTTTCTGGCGCTGGCTCAACTCGGCGTCGAGCGCCAACGCTTCGCGGGCCGCGGCGGGAATGTTTTCGGACAGCCCGAGGCCGTACCGCGCCAGCTCCTTTTCCACCGCCTCGATGTCAACGCCGCCGTGGCGGCTCGCGAGAACGTCGTAGGTGTTTTCTTGAAGCACGTCGTTGACGCCCTCGAAAATCTGGAAGGGCCGCGCGTCGGTGAAGGCGCGGCCGACCACGTGGTCGCGCTTGTAGGCGGCCGAAGCGAACACCTGAACCGCGGAATCCGCCGCGGCGGACAGCCCGTTCGAGGAGATGGTTTTGGAGGCGTTGGCCAGCAGATGGTCGCCGGAAACATCTTCATGCAGGTCCGACCAGACGCCGGTGAAATTCCACAAGCTCTGATTGATTTGCTGATAGCCGCGCAGGCCGGACAGCCGGTATTGAACCTGGTCGTATCCATCGATCGTTTGTCCGAACGCGACGCGAACGCGGGCGCGCTCGGCGACCTCGTCCGCGAGCCGGCGGCATTGGCCGGCCGCGATCGCGGCGACGCCCATCCGACTGCGGAAGAGCGTGTCGAGGATGTCCCGCAGCGCGCTGCCGCCCGGCGGGGTGATGACATAGGATTCCGGCAGGTCGACGTTGGCGTAGCGGGTGGAGCCGTACGAAATGGGTTGAAGTCCCAGCGCGTCGAAGTAGTTCTCCACGGCGACGCCTTCGGTGGCCAGCGGCACGTAGACCATCGCGACTCGGCGCGTGAGCTTGTCGCCCTTTTTGACGCGGGCGGCGACCAGCCAGTGCTCGGCGCGGCCGGTGAGGCCGCCCCAGCATTTGACGCCGTTGAGCGTGGCGCGCCCGCCTCCGGTTTCGAGGGTGCTGCGCAGGCCGAAGATGTCGGTTCCGCCGGTGGGCTCGGTGATCATCATGCCGCCGAGCTCCGCGCTGTCGAGGAAGCGCGGCAGGACCGCGGCTTTCAGCTCCGCGGGCGCGAGCCGGGCCATGGGGCGCAGAAACAGGGAGCCCGTGATGCCCAGCGCCAATCCCAGCGGGAGGCAGTGGTAGGAGACCATGTCCAGCAGGGCCATGCAGTCGAGCGAGCTTTCAAAGCGGCCGCCGAGCTCGGTTGGAATGAAACGGTGAAGCGGCCCCTTTTTAAGGAATTCGCTCAGAAACGCTTCGTCGAACGAGGAGTAGTCCGGCCGGGCGCTGAAGTGGTCGCGCAGAAATTGATCAAGGTTTTCGTCCATACGTATCCTGAAGCAGGGGCGATGCGTTTGAACGAGGGAAAAAATGGCGCCCCTCGACGTATTCCAAAAAAACCCTTGGTGAAAGCGAAACTTGCCTTAACCAAAGCGGGAGAACAAGTACAATGGGCCGCGGAAAACCGCGCGGCGCGCGCCGGCTTTCCATCTTTCAAGCACTAGAAAAGTCGCTAAAAGGCTGGCCCGCAAGCGGTCGTGGTCCTTTATTCCGCCTGATCCGGCCTTCGATGGTTTTTTAATGTCATGGCGTGCTTCTTGCGTCTTGTGGAGGGTGTAAGTGCTTATGGTTGAGCGGTTAGGTGTCGCTTGCGTAGACGGAATCCCGCTTGAGACATGAGTGAAATGATCATTGCGCTCACGCTGTAAAAGCATAGTTTGAGCCTAACAGGCGGTTTTCCCGCGCGGCTTTGCTGAACGTCGAGATTGGCCTGTCGTTTAAATGGAAAATATGAAGACGAAACCAACAGGAAATCAGACGATGAGCGCGGATGTTCTTAAAAGGGGTATGGTTAATTGGATGGTCATCTTCGCGATGGCCGTTTGCCACGCGAGCTTTGGGTACGAACTGTATACGGACGGCTGTAAAACGTGCCACGGCGATTTTGATGGACCGGCCAGCTTCAAAGGCACGGTCTTTCCCTCGGACAGTAAACATGAAATGCATCGGAACAAAGATTACATGAACACGGACTGCTCGCTGTGTCACAACACTCCCGGAGACGACCCGTTTCTTTCGAATTGCGCGGGTTGCCATGTTGGATCGGGATTGCGCGCTCATCACGCCGCGAATGGTATTCCGACCTGCTACACGGCCGAGTGTCATGACCCCGAAACTCCTCCCGCGGAAAACGTGAAGCCGCCCTATTATGGAACATCCGGCACGCTGGCGGATAATCCGTGTAACGATGTGTTTACCGCGAATATGAACGAAAACTGGTCGATTGGTGATTTCGTGGGGCTGGATAACGACGGGGACAATCTCTACGACCTGGCCGACTTCGACTGTGGGCCTCCCTATCTGATTTCCACGCTCGCGCTGGAAGGCGGCGACGTTCGGATCGTTTGGGACACGGTCGGCGGACGGCGCGATATGCTGCAGTCGACTTCCAGTCTGTCGGAGCCCTTTTCCGACGTCGGCTCCGCGATCGATATCGCGGGGGTGGGACTCTTCTCCACCAACGCGGTGGAGGTGGGCGGAGTGACGGCGTCAAACCGCTTCTACCGAATCCGCTACGCGCCATGAGTTAGGGCGCGGGGGTGGTTTCCTTAATCCTTCGTTGAGGCATCTTGGAGCAGGATGGCGTATTGGTAGCCGTGGCCGAAATCAAGGTTGGTGGCGAGGACGCCGGTGGCGGTGATGGTCGCGCCGAGCTCCACCGCGTTCGTGGTGGTGACGGTGAGATCGTTGGACGCCGCGTCGCCGGTTCCGTCGCGCAGGTGAATCCAGTTCTTTCCCATGATGTGGTTGGTGACCTTCACCGCGACGCCGCGAGCAATGACCTGTTTTCCGGCAAGCGACGCCGGGTTCGCGTGGATTTCCGCGACGGTTTTGGCTCCTTCGGGCCGCGCGATTTTCGAGAAATCGTAGGAGAGCGCGGCGGATCCGTCGATGGGCGGGTGGCCGGCGGGTAGCGCGCCCGTTTTTGGCGCCGCGGCGGGCGTCGTGTTGAAGCCCGCGGCGAAGTAGACCACCTCGAAGTCGCGGTCGAGCGTCTGGCTGTGAAAGTTTTTGATGGCCATTCCCGCGGGGGCGGCGACCTGGTCTCCAACCGCGAGTTCGACGGAGGGGACGGCGTACCAAACCTTTTCTCCATCGAATTCAAGCTGAACGTAGGTGTAGATGTCGGCGTTTTCCGTGGCCAAGACCGTGCCGAGGCGTCCGGCTGTCGGCGCCGCGGCCGCGGCGCTCGCGAGCGTCAACGCGGCGAATAGGGCGAGTCGTTGTTTCGTGGTCATTCGCGGGTCTCCTTTTGGGCGGCTTTCTTCTCTTTCTTTTTGCCGATGGTGCTTTCCTCGGGACTGAGGCGCTCCTTGTCCGACGGGCCTTCGCGTCCGGAGATGAAGGTCCATTTGACGGGATATTCCTCGGGATCGAACATGACGAAGTAAAAGTGCCAGATGATGATCGCGGCGCAGGCGAGAATGGCTTCGTAGTAGTGGATCGCGATGCAGACATCGAGGAACCATTTCGGGAAGTGGGCCAGCGTCCAGGTGTTGAAGGTCATCAGCGCGCCGGTGAGCACCATGATGACGGAGCCCCAGACGAGCGCCCAGTATTCGGCCTTTTCGATGTAGCTGTAGTGCTCGAAGCGGGCGCGTTCCTTGCGGAGGCCCATGTAGAAGCCGATCATCTGCCCGAAGTGAACGAAGTCGGACCAGCGCGGCGCGAGTTGCTTGATCTGCCAGCGGCCGCGTTTGGTGAAGCACACGTAGCCGAAATGGTAGACGCTCAGCCCTATGAACAGGATCGCCATCAGGCGATGACCGTACCCGCGGAAGTCGTAGGTGTTCCCGACGAAGGGCCGCGCCCACCAGGCGTCGGGGTTGACCAGCGCGAAGCCGGTGTAGCCGAGGACGATGAACGTCGTCGCGAGAATCGCGTGCTGGATCCGCTCGTTCACGGTCATCCGATGGGGGCCGCCTTCGGATGCCTTGAGCTTTTTGAAGTGCTCGCGGAGTTTGTGGAAGAGGTCGAGCGCGTTGTGGAAGAGCATGCCGCCGAGCACGACGAGGAAGAGGATGACGTAGATGTTGCGCACGACGGAACTGGCGGTTTTCTGCATGCCTGGCCGCGTGCCGGAGTGAATCTGCCCCCGCGCCACCAGATCGGTCACGCCGGCGTGGCAGACGCTACAGGTTTTTCGCAGGTTTTCGGGATGGATGGAGGAGCGCGGGTCGGACGAGGGCAGAATGTCGTGTTTGCCGTGGCAGGAGGAGCAGTTGGCCGCGGTGACCGAGCCGAGGCGCATGGAGAGGCCGTGGTAGCTGTCCATGTAGGTTTCAACGGCGAACTTGGGCAAACGGTATTTGGTGACGATGCGTTCCGCGGCGTGGCAGGACGCGCAGGTTTCGGAAATATTCGCGGACGAGACCTTGGAGTCCGCGGACGCGACGGCGGCGATCTCGTGCTCGCCGTGGCAGTCGGTGCAGGTGGGCGCGTCTTTGACGCCTTCCGCGACGGCTTCGCCGTGGACGCTGCGAGAAAAGGTCCGCGCGATGTTTTCATGGCATTTTCCGCAGGTGTTGGGAATGTTCCGCCAGTAGAGCTTTGACTCTGGGTTGGTCGATTTCAGCAGGTTGTGCGAGCCGTGGCAGTCGGTGCAGGTGGCGGCAAACGAGCCGTCGTTCTGATTGGCGAGGCCGTGGACGCTGTGTTCGTAGCTGTCGATGGGCGCGAGCTGATGCAGGTTGAACTTTTTCATCTCCTCCACGTCGCCGTGGCAGCGCGCGCAGGTATTGGCGATGTTGCCGCGGTTTATGGGGGATTCCGGGTTTTTCGAGTATACGATTCGGTGGGCGTCGCCGTGGCAGTCTTTGCAGGTGGCGGCTTGGTCGCGCCCCTTGCGCAACGCCTGTCCATGCGAGCTTTGAAGATAGATTTCCGACTCGATGTCGTGGCACTCGGAGCAGTCGACTTTTTTCAACGGGGTGTCGTGCATGGCCTCCGTGATGTCGCTATGACAACTGACGCATTGGTTGTCGGCGTGAACGGATCCCTCGAACAGATGGCCGTTGATGAACGGCTCCGCGTCCTCCTCGCCGTGGCACTCCAGGCATTCGGAATTTTTGATTTCAACCGCGTTCGCGGGCGCGAGCGCCAGCCAGAAGGCGGCGACGCCTAGAATGAGCGGGAGGAGTGGCTTACATGACGGGGACACCGGTGTGGCAGTCATCGCAGCGGGTTTCTTTCCATTCTTCATCGATGTCCTCAGGGTGTTTAAATTCCAGCCCTCCCGTGTTGACGCTCGTGACGTCCACGCCCGGTCCTTGGGCGATGATGCTGTGGCACGAGGCGCAATCGCGGGTAATGACGCGGCCTTGCTCGTTTTCATGATCCCCGTTGTGACAGCGGAAGCAACCCGGCGTGATCATGTGGCCGATGTGGTCGGGGTAGCCCTCCCAGCTGACTTTCATTTCGGGGAAAATATTCCGCGCGTAGATGGTTTGGATGGCGGAGATGGCCTTTTCCAGCGCCTCGCCCGCGTCGGGATAGGCGGCGGTCAGCTTGGCGTCGATCGCCCTAAGGGCTTCGCCTTCGGTTTCGTATTCACCCGTCAGCACGTCGATGCCGTTGAGCTTGATTTCCGGCAGCGCGGAATCGAGCTCTCCGCTGGTGAGCGCGTCGTTCAGCGCGCGTTCCGGCGAGTGGAATTGGTGGGTGGGCCGGTTGTGGCAGTCGATGCAGTCCATGGTCCGGATTTCCGCGGCCGCGACCTGTTCGTCCGTGAGTTCTTCGCCGGCGGTTTGGAAGACGGTCGGAACGCCGTCCGCGCCGGTCAAGCGCACCCAGGGGATCTCCAGCCGTTTCTCGTCGGCCGCGATGTATTCGATTTTCACGTCGGACGCCATGTGCCAGTGAATGCCTTTGGCGCCGTTTTTGGACGCGTTTCCTCCGCCCACGTTCATGAGCATCTGAATGGTCCAAGGGCTGTTCTCTTCGTCGGCGCGGAAGTAGGTGCGTTTGAGCTCGGTCGCGCCGAAAAACTTTTCGGGCCAGTGGCAGGTGTAGCAGGTTTCCTTGGCGGGCCGCAGGTTGTGCACCGGCGCGGGGATGGGCCGGTTGTATTTGTTGAACATCGTGGAATAGACTTGGTAAAGGCCGTTGATTTTGGCCTTCACGAAAAAGTCCGCGCCCGGACCGATATGGCATTTGGTGCAGCCCGCGTTGGCGTGCGGGGAATTCTGATAGGCCGTGTATTCCGGCTTCATGACGCTATGGCAGGTTTTTCCGCAGAATTCGACCGACTCGGTGAAGTGGTAGGCGCGGTATCCGCCGACCACGCTGATCGCGATGAACAGCAAGGTCGTGACGACGACGGCCAGAAAGACCCTGAATTGCCGCGTCTCGTTGAGGTTGATGACCGGGAGGCGCGAGGTCTCGGTTCCTTGGCGCGCGCGCCGTTTTTTTTCCACGATGGCGCCAATCAGAATGAGCAGCAGTCCGCCCGCGAGGATGGCGGGTACGACCAGGTAGGTGAACAGGCCGGTGTAGGGATTGTCGAAGTGGTGTTGCATATCGACATAAATCAGCGTGGCGCCAACGATGAATCCGAACGCGGCCATCACCATGCCAAGCAGGCTGATGAGGTTGTGCGTCAAGTTCCGCCTCTCCAAGGGTTGGGTCATGTGCTCTCCAGCATTTGGCCTAGTGTGGATATCTCGTTCACGTTAAGACTGTTTCGTGGATGGTTCTCATGAAAGATGAGTAGGGAGATAGCTATAGTCAAGGAGAATAGAGACCGCGGGGTTTGTTTAAACCATGTCCGAATAGATTGTAGATATTAATGTCTTCTATTAAATCTTGGCGCGCCCGGCCAGGCATGATACCTTGCGCTTAGCGAGACTTGAAGAAGGAGCTACGATATGATGTCACTATCCCAGACCACCGGCCACGCGGTTCGGGCCTTGACGTGTCTGGCCGGTCACGCGAGCCCGCCGGTGAGCGTCAAGGACTTGGCGGAGTGTTCCGGCGTTCCCCGGCCCTATTTGGCGAAAATTGTCAAAAAGCTTAATAACACGGGGATTATCGAATCCAAACGCGGCGCGGGAGGGGGCGTTTGGCTGGCTCGCCCCGCGAAGTTGATCAGCCTGCTGGATATCAGCGTCGCGCTGGAAGGCGACGCGTTTCTGGGTAATTGTTTGTTTGGTTTGGACTCCTGTGGCAACGAGTACGAATGCCCCGCGCACAAATTCTGGATAAAAAACCGTGAACAGATCAAGCGGGAGCTGGAGCGCGTCAAGCTTTCGGACGTGCTTGAAACTCAAAAAAACCATCCGGCCGCGCTTCATTCTAACGGCTAAGCGCCCGGAGTGTGAATCCGGCCGCTTTTCGTCGCCCTGAAATGGGCGAATATTCCATATAGTACTAAAGAACAACTATATGCATTTATTGATTCACGCCTTGCCTCCTCCTCATCTTTTGTTCTACTCCTAGGTTAAATAGACTAAATACAAATTAGAGGTCTGGGTCTTTTATTCTGGCAACAGGGTCGATGTGATGATTTAAATGTGACCATCGCAATCAGGTAGGTTTGGTTCGGCTGGATGGGTTAACGAGGTGGAAATTAGATATGAAGACATTAATGCTGAGTATTTCGCTAACCTTCGCGTTCATCGCCTCCGGATGGAGTCAATCGGGCGATCCCGCCAAACTGATCGGCACCAAGAGGTGCGCGATGTGCCACAAGAAGGCCGACAAGGGCGATCAATATGGCGTTTGGATGTCAAAGAATCACGCCAAGGCCTACGAAATACTGGCGGGCGAAGAAGCCAAAGCCGTCGGCGCGAAGCTGGGTATCGACGATCCGCGGACGAGCGGCCAATGCCTGAAATGCCACTCCACCGCCTATTTCTTCACGGAAACGCTCCAGAGCGAAGCGGTCGCGGTTGAAGACGGCGTGTCCTGCGAGTCCTGCCATGGCCCCGGAGCCGACTACAAAAAGAAATCCACCATGGAAAGCCGCGAGTTGTCCATCGCCGGCGGCATGATCTATCCCGCCAAGGAAAAGAGCTGCGTGCTCTGCCACAACGACTCCGGCCCAACTTGGGATCCGAACCGCTACACCTTGCCGGACGGAACGAAAACAGGATTTGACGTCGCGCAGGCCTACGAAAAGATCAAACACGAGCGACCTGCCGAATGATCCGGTTATAATACGATGAATACTTCGAAACATGCCTTGGATAGCGGTTTCTTTGTTGCGGGAGTCAACTACCGCACGGCTCCGGTGCATGTTCGAGAACGCATGGCGATCGCCCATCCGGATCGGATCGAAGTAAGCCGCCTTCTCAAACTCAAAGCCGGGCTTTCCGAGGTGGTCGTGCTGTGGACCTGCAATCGCGTGGAGATCTACGGCGTGGTCGCCAAAGGCGGGAACCCGGACCTGGAGGCGATTTTCGGATGCCTCGTCCGCGAAATGCCGAGCCTGTCCTCGCACGTCTACCGCCATTGCGGGCTCGACGCCCTGAAACACCTTTTTAAAGTCGCCAGCAGCCTGGATTCCATGGTGTTGGGCGAAACCCAAATCACCGGTCAGGTGAAGGACGCCTACGAGGCGGCCCGCGAAGCGAAGCTGGTTGGGAAAGTACTGAACAGTGTCTTCCAGACCGCGTTGCGGACCGCGAAAGCCGTTCGCGCAAAAACCTCAATCGGCCGCGGCGCGCGCTCCGTTGGCGGCGAGGCCGTCGCGCTCGCCAAAGAAGCGCTTGGTTCCGGCGGACTGAAGAAACATTCGGTCCTCATGATCGGGGCCGGCGAAATGGCGGCCTGCTGTTTGCTCCACCTTCGGAAAAAGGGGGAGTGCGACGTGGTGGTGGCCAATCGTTCGCTCGAGCGCGCGGAGTCGCTCGCCACCGAGTTCAAGGGTTCCGCGGTGCCGTTCTCCGAAATGTTCGCCGCCATGGCCGACGCCGACGTGGTCATCAGTTCCACCGGAAGTTCCCAGACGGTGATCCAGCGCGAAGCGGTCGAGGCGGTCATGCGAGCCCGGCCGGACCAGCCTTTGGTTATTATTGACATCGCGGTTCCCCGCGACGTGGATCCGGAGGTTGGCCTGATCGAGGGCGTGCATCTGCGCGATATCGACGCGCTCGAATCGTCCGTGAACCAGACGTTGGGCCGCTGGGAAAACGATTTGGAACGCTGCGAGGCGATCATCACGCGGGAAATCGAGAATCTGCTCGAACAGTTCCGGCGCCGGCGGGCGGCGGGAAACAAGACGCGCGCGAAGGCCGCGATCGCGGTCGCCAGCTGATTTTGGAAAAAAGAGGGACAGGGTAGGTTGTTAATGATCGGCTGAAAGTCAGCCACGGAGGTCAAAATGAAGAAGCGAAGCAAAAGCAAATTCGGGGCTTGGGGAATCATGATGGCGGCGACCATCCTCCTTGGCTTACACGCGACCGAGGTTCGGGCGCAGGATGTCAAAATCAACTCTCGGCCGCTCACGCCGCAGGAAATTCTGGATTATGGTCTGGATGGCGCCACGCAAACGTCCGGAGGAGCTCCGGTCGTGGGACTCGGCCAGCCGGTCTATCTCGAGCTGATGGTTAAAGCCGGCACGGTCGTGACGCAGGCCGTCTGGAACTTGGATCAAGTGCTGGATTTGGATGATGAGCCCATCTTAAACTCCACCGCGACCATCACGAACAGTCCATTGCCCTCGAGCATGCCGACCTACGACTCCGTGGATCGGGTTGCTTTCGACGTGATTGATCGCGCCGTGATTGTTCCCGATGTAAAAGGAACGTATTATATTTCAGCGCAAGCCGTGACCACCAACGGAACGCTTGACGCCACGCTCGAAGTGGTCGGTTCGGTCTTCATCGGTCAGAATTCCGCCTGTTCGCTATGTCATGCCAGCAAGCAGGACGACTTCAACATGACGCACCATTCCGCGGCGCTGAAGGATAGCATCAACGATCCGACAGGCCATTTCCGCTCTTTTTGCATCAAGTGCCACTCGGTCGGTTACGACACGACGCCCGGCGCGGTTAATGACGGGTTCGACGATATTGCCACCGAACTCGGTTGGACCTTCCCGCCGTTGGCCACCAACAACTGGGACGATATGCCGGTCGAGCTACAGAATAAATCCAACGTGCAGTGCGAAAACTGCCATGGCCCCGCGCAGGAACACATGCGCACGGGTGGTGATCCCTCCAAGATCTCCATCAGCGTGAGCGCGGGCAATTGCGGCCAGTGCCACGACGCGGTCGCGCACCACGTGAAAAATTTCGAATGGGGCACCTCGTTGCATGGTCGCACGGAAGTGGATCGCTCGGGTTCCTGCGCCGCCTGTCACACCACCGCGGGATTCATCGACGAAAACGATCCCGGCATGAACGAGGACGGCGAGTTCGTCGCGGTGCGGGCCGACTTCAAGGAAGGCATCACTTGCGCGGCCTGCCACGATCCGCATGGTCCGGGCAACGGCGTTCATCAAACACGCGCCATCGAGAGTGTTGAGTTGGGCAACGGTGATGTGGTCACGGACGGCGGTGCCGGCCTGGTCTGCATGTCCTGTCATAAGGCGCGCCGCGACGGTGAAAGCTATGTATACGGGAATGCCAGCAAGTATTTTGGCCCGCACCATGGTCCGCAGGGTGATTTGCTGGCTGGGGCGAACGCCATTGAGTATGGCCAGGAAATGCCTTCCTCCACGCATATGACCGTTGTTGAGAACTCCTGTGTGGAGTGCCATATGCAGGAAACGCCTTCCGGACTGCCGGATTACGCCAAAAACAAGGTTGGCGGCCACTCCTTCACGTTGTCCTACGATGACGGTACGAACGCGGTCATCCATCTGACAGAGGCCTGCTCGAGCTGCCACGGCGAGATCGAAGACTTCGACTTCGGCGGGGAAGACTACAACCGCGATGGCTTGATCGAGGGCGTGCAGACCGAAATCGGCCATCTGATGTATGAGTTGGGCATGCTGTTGCCGCCTTATGGATCACCCGAGGTCGATTTGTATGCCATGTCTTCCCAGTTCAATACCCTTGAATTGAAGCGGGGCGCGTACAACTACCTGTTTATCGAGGAAGACGGCAGCCACGGGGTGCACAACCCGAAATACGCGGCGGCCATCCTCCGCGCCTCCATCGACGATCTCACCGGCGGCATCGACGTCGACCGCGACGGTCTGGTGGACTCGTGGGAAATCGAGAACTTCGGCGACATCACGAGCCAGTCCGGCACGGACGACTGGGATGAGGACGGGCTCAACAACTTGGCCGAGATGAAGCTGGGAACCCATCCCAAGCAGGCCGACTCGGATGGAGACACCTTCTCTGACTTGGTCGAACTGCAGGGCAACAGCGATCCGCTCGAGATCACCAGCGTGCCAAACAGCGATCTGATCATGCTGCCCGCGGCGGAAATCGGATATATGCCGAAGGGAACCGGAACCACCGTCAACATTCAGATGGCCTCCGATCTGACCGATGGCTCGTGGACCAACATTGGCGAGGCTCATGAGAGCACCGGCGATTGGATCTATGAACTGGATTCCATGCGCGGTACCACGAACCGGTTCTACCGCGCGATCGAAGACTAATCGAATCCCCGGAGCCGGTCGTTGACCGGTTCCGGTCTTTGGAACTTCGAGATGACGCGAACCATTCAAACGAGCCTGCGCGGAACGCTGATCGCCGCGGGGCTCATTTTTGTTTTCGCGCCGGCGCGCGCCGAAGAGGACGCGCCGGTGAAGAAAGCCTCGACCGCCGACTATTCGGGGAGCCTGCGCGGTACCTACGATTTCCGGGGGCAGGGACCGTACTCCGATCACGACGTCTACGGCTATTGGATCCTGAGCGGACGAAATCTGGCCGACAAGCACGTGGATTTCCACACCTCCGGACGGCTTCATTCCGATTTGGACGGCGCGGGGGAGTCCTACGCCGACGATCCCTTCATTAGTTTGGAGGACACCGATCGCTACGGCGGGAATCGACTGCTTCAGTTTTATGTCGATCTGCATGATCAAAAGAAAAAGGCGCTCCTGCGGGCCGGTCGGCAATACGTGGACATCGCCGACTACATTCAGATGGATGGTTTGCAGGCGATGCTGTTTGAAAACCAGCAACTCGGCGGCCGCGTCTTCGCGGGCCAGCCGGTGAGCTATTATTCCTCCATTGTCGGCGATCTGTTCGGCGGCGCGTCGCTGGTGGGAAAGCCGTGGAACGGCAACCGCTCTCGTGTAACCTACGCGCGGTATTATGACGACAGCGTGGGTGAGTCGGACGACCACTTCTTCTTCGATGTCCGGCAACAAGTGGCGGAGACCGTGCGCGCCCGCGCCTACCTCTCGGTCATGAACGACGACGTGCGCATGGGCGGCGGCGACCTGTACTACATGTCGCTCTCCGAACGGGTTTTCGACGCGGTGTTGGGCGCCCGTCGCTGGGGCGAGTACGACGCCAGCACCCGAGTCTATTCACCGCTCGTTCAAACGCTGGGCGATCAGGAACCCTACACCACCGCCTACGGCCGATTTACCAGTCAGCTGCTCGACTGGCTGTACCTTTCTCCGGGCGCCTATTGGCGCTATCCCGACGAGTCCAACGCGACCAACCGCGGCTACGAACGCTACGACATGAGCTTCATTTTCGAACCCTACAAATCGCTCAACGCCACGATCGCGCTCGAATACTGGGACGTCGAGGAAAGCGACCGCTTCATGGGCGTGAGCGGCGACATCCGCTACAAGCAGGGTCGGCTCTGGGAGGTTTCGGCCGGCGCCGCCTACGTGGATTACACCTATTTCCAGTTCTCGGATTTTTCGGTGATCGCCGAGGACGTCACGGTTGATCTGGATGGCACCCGCGTCGAGCGTTCTCCGTTCGCGTTCACCTATTTTTTGCGCGGCAAATGGAATATCTCAAAACATACGGCGCTGCGCGTTTCCGGCGAGCTCGAAGACGATAGCGACGAGGAAGATCTCGGCTATCGGGTTCGCGCGTCATTCGAGGTAAGGCTGTGAACATCAAACCCATCATCACGATTCTGGCCGCGAGCGCCGCCCTGTTGTTTCTTTCAGGCTGCGACGAGGAAAAATACGCGCTTAAGTTTAGTCATCATCTCCACGTGACGGAAAACGAAATGGCGTGCGACGAATGTCATGGCGAGCCGGGCGAACCGTCTTTCAAAGCGCTTTCGCATGAAACCTGCGTCGATTGTCACGACGAGCCGGAGGCGGAAGAAATCAGTCAGGAAACCTGCGGCTACTGCCACCAGGAAAAACAGCTTCCGGAGCTCAAGGACTGGAAGAGCGCGACCAACGCGCCGACAAGAAGCGTGTTCGTCCATACCGCGGCGCTGGCGGGAAAATGTCAGGATTGCCATGGCGCGTTGATGGCCGAGGGGCTGGTTTCGGTTCCGGCGCCGCGGCGTTCGGATGTTCTTGAAATCCGCGAGGAAGCGCATGCTTCAGGGCGAGACTGTCTCGAGTGCCACGTTGATATGGATCGCCATCAGCGGCCGCCCGACCACGACCAGTTATGGCAACAGCGCCACGGCATGTTCGGCATGCAAGACGACGCCTCGTGCAACGTCTGCCATTCGGAAGATTCCTGCAAGGAGTGCCACAGCGTCATGCAGCCTCGGAATCACAACAATCTGTGGCGCTTGAAAACGCACGGCGTGATGGCCGCGTGGGACCGCGAGGGTTGCGTGGTCTGCCACGAAGAGGACTCCTGCGTGTCGTGCCACTCGCAAGCCAGGCCGCGATCGCACAGGGGAAGGTGGAGCTCGCCCGGCTCGAAAACAACGCCGACCCATTGTGTTTCCTGCCATACCTCCGCCTCGGAAGGGGAAGGCTGCGTGGTTTGCCATGAAGGCGGAAACGATGTGCTCGGGATTCACGAACCGTATTGGCCCGACGACAACTTCCATGGAGTCCTGACCGACTGCTACGATTGCCATCTGTACAAGTACGACCGATAGCTCGATCCCGGCGCGGCTAAAGCTTCCGAACCGAGCACCCGTCCGGCCGAATATCCATCTCGAAGGCCTTGATTCCTTCCGACCCGCGAACGGTGGCTTTCACCGGCTCCGACACCGTCACCTCGAAAACGAGCGCGGCGAGTTCGGCGGGGGATCCCTCGATCATTCCAAGGTTGCCCCTGCCGTTGACCACGACTTCGAGGTTCGAGTCGCTTGCCGCGGCGACGGGAACCAAAGAGAGAATTCTGGCTTCGGAAGCGCTGGGCACGCGAACCACCAGCGTGATCCGGTCCGGCAACGGCGCCGCGCTTTCCGGCTCAAACGCGAAGCGCGCCACGATACCGTCCTCGGTTTGTCGCGCTTCCGGTTCCTGTAGGAACAGCGTTTCAGGTTTTTCGATGGCTTCCGCGATCGCGCGCGCGGGCTTTTCCGTTTTGGCGACCGCGGCCGTTGGCGGCCCGCCCTTCTTAAACTGATCCAATTGGCGGTTCGCCATCGTCAACTCGGATTTGACGTTGGCCAGCTCCGCGTCAAGCGCCTGACTTCGAGCGCGCGAATTCTCCACCGCGGTTTTCGTCCGCGAAAGATCGCGCCACATGAAAAGAACGATCAGAAACATCGCCGCGGTGGCGACATGGTTTCCGGAGAATCGAAATTTCTTGGGCGACGCGGGTGGTCGGGTGGATTCGTTATTCATTAGAACAGTGTGATTAACACGACTGACCTCGTCAAGAATCGAACCCATGCAAGCGCGGGCTTTTCATTGGATTCAGCTTCAAGAGAATTCATCTCCGCGGATGAATAATTTCATACATTGCAATGTGTGAAAAAGCGTCGTTTTGGCGCATTCATGACGGATCAAAAACGAATTGCGCGAAGTGCGCCTTTATGGCACGCTTGGGCCATGAAACCAGGATTTTTCGATAAACTTGTTGATCGGTTGGACCATCTCGACAAGGGGAGTCTGCAGAGTTACTTCCTGCGACTGGCCCGCGAAAAAGGGCTGATGGAAACCATTTTCCAAGCTTTGGAAGAGGGCATCATCGTGCTCGATCCGGAAGCGCGCGTCAGCTACGCCAACCGCGCCGCCGAACGGTTTCTGGGCTTCAAGCTCGACGATGCCGCCGGAACCAAGATTGAGCGCTATCTCAAGGACATCCATTGGGATTTGGTGCTCGATCTAGACGAATACGAATGGAGCCAGCTGGTCCGGCGTGAAATCGAGATCACCTATCCCCAACACCGCTTCATGGAATTCTACGTCGTCCCGCTGGCCGCGGTGGATGAGAACGAGGAGGGGGCGGTCGTTATTTTCCGCGATGTGACCCGCGAGCGCGAAACCACGGCTTCTTCGATCGAATCCGAGCGGCTGCACGCGCTGAGTCTGCTCGCCGCGGGCGTCGCGCACGAAATCGGAAACCCACTCAACTCCATCAACATTCACCTGCAGCTCCTCGACCGCGAGATTGGATATCTCAAGGATCAGGAAGCGAAGAACGAGCTGAAGGAACTCGTGGAGGTCTCGCGAAAGGAAGTGAGCCGGTTGGACACCATCATCCGGCAGTTCCTCAAAGCGTTGCGCCCCTCGCTGCCGGAGCGAAAGCCGCGCGAGCTCGACACGCTCATCAAGGAAACGCTGGAGGTGCTGCGACACGAGATCAACGATCGGCGCATGCTGCTCGAGACCGACTTCGCGGAGGATCTTCCCGCGGTCGCGGTGGACGACACGCAGGTCAAGCAGGTCTTCTTCAACGTCATCAAAAACGCGCTGCAGGCGATGGCGGATGGGGGAATCCTCAAGTTGGAGACGTATGTCTCCGACCGATATGCCTGCGTGGTGGTGGAGGACAACGGCTCCGGGATCGATCCCGACGAACTCGGCGCGATTTACGAGCCCTATCACACCACCAAGGCCGAAGGCACCGGGCTGGGCATGATGATCGTTCAGCGCATCATGCGCGATCATGGCGGCGAGATCGAAATCAACTCGGAGCCCGGCCGCGGCACCCGCATGACCTTGCGGTTCCCGAGAGAAGACGCGCGGATGAATTTGCTGAGCGCTCCGCTAAAGGAGGAAGAAAATGTCTAAACCTACCGTGCTGATCGTGGACGACGAGAAGAGCGCGCGCGATGGCTTGGTGCGCGCCTTGCGCCGAGACTACCACGTCTTCGCCGCGGAGAACGGAACCTCCGCGCTGGAGGTGCTCGCGAGTCAAAAGGTGGACGTGCTCCTGAGCGACGTCCGCATGCCGGGCATGGACGGCATCACGCTGATGCGCCGCGCCCTCGTCAATCATCCCGAGCTGACCGTGATTATTCTGACCGCGTACGGCGACGTCGACATGGCGGTCGAAGCCATGAAGAACGGCGCCACCGATTTCATGACCAAGCCGATCAACCTCGACAAGCTCGAGCTCGTGCTCGACCGCGTGCTGAAGGCGAAAAAAATCGAGCTCGAGAACAAGGAGCTTAAGGTGCGGCTCGACGACAAGTACGGCCTTGAAAACATCATTGGCCGTTCCCCCGCGATGCAGGAGGTGTTCGACACGATTCGGCAGGTCGCGAACTCGCGGGCGACGGTGTTGATTCAGGGCGAAAGCGGCACCGGCAAAGAGCTCGTCGCGAAGGCGATTCATCAACTGAGTCCGCGGCGATCCGGCGCCTTCGTCGCGGTGCATTGCGCCGCGCTTTCCCATAACATTCTCGAAAGCGAATTGTTCGGCCACGAGAAGGGCGCCTTCACCGGCGCGATGGAGCGGCGGGTCGGGCGCTTCGAGAAAGCGGACGGCGGTTCGTTGTTCCTCGACGAGATTTCCGAGATCGACGCGTCCGTTCAGGTGAAGATTCTGCGCGCGTTGGAGGAACGGCAGGTCGAACGCGTCGGCGGCGACACGCCGGTGGACGTCGACACGCGGCTCATCGCCGCGACCAACCGCGACCTCAAGGGCATGGTCGACGATGGCGACTTCCGCGAGGACTTGTTCTATCGGCTCTACGTCGTGGTCATCACGTTGCCGCCTTTGCGCGACCGGCAGGACGACATCCTGCTCTTGCTGAATCATTATCTGGCGGTCTTCAACGCGGAAAACGGGAAGCGGATCGAAGGCTTCACGCCCGCGGCCTATGAAACGCTGTCGGCCTACGATTGGCCTGGCAACATCCGCGAACTGCGCAATCTGGTCGAGCGCATGGTCGTGCTCGCCCGCGGCAAGACGCTCGACGTCTCCGACATCCCCGCGCAACTCCGCGAGCAGGCGAGCGGTGGGGGCGAGGTCCGGATCAACGCCGAGCTCACGGTCGATGAAATGGAAAAACGCATGGTGATCCAGGCGCTGGAAAAAACCAACGGCAACCGCACCAAAGCCGCGGAGAAGCTCGGCATTAGCCGGCGCACGCTGCATCGTAAATTGAATCAATATGGAATTGGGAAAGGAGCGGAAGATGCTGAAGCGTGACGAAGCGGTTTTGATTTTCATCGACGCGCAGGGAAAGCTGCACGAGATCATGGGCGACAAGGAAACGCTCGACGCGAACATGGAGAAGCTGGTCGGGTGCGCTCAGTTGCTCGAGGTGCCGATTGTTGCGACGGAACAGATTCCCGAAAAGTTGGGACCGACCAGCGAGCCGTTCAAGACGTTGCTCGCGGCCGAAGCGACGATTCCAAAGTCGGCGTTCAGTTGCTGTGGCGAGCCGGCATTCATGAGCCGACTTGAACGGCTGGGGAGAACCCAGTTCATTCTCGTGGGAATGGAAGCGCACGTCTGCGTCTATCAGACCGCGATCGACCTGCTGGAGTTCGGAAGCGAGGTGTTCGTGGCGGCCGACGCCGTTTCGTCGCGCGCGCCCGAGAACAAGGCGTTGGCGCTTCAGGCGCTGCGCGCCGCCGGCGCGCGGGTCGTCCCGACCGAAACGCTGATCTTCGCGTTGCTGCGCGACGCGGCCGATCCGCGCTTCAAGCAACTTCTCAAGCTGATCAAATAAGGTCATGATTTCGTTGTTGAACGGAGAAAAAGCATGAGTGAGCTCAATCAAAAACGGTGCGTGCCTTGCGAGGGCGGGGTCGACGCGCTAACTCCGGAACAGGCCGACGCGTTGCTGTCGGATCTGGATGGCTGGACCAGAGAGGGCGACGCGATCAAGAAAACGTTCGCGTTTCGGAACTATTATCAGACCCTGGCGTTCGTGAACGCCTCGGCGTACGTCTCGCACAAGGAAGATCACCATCCGGATCTGCTGGTGAGCTACAAGACCTGCGCGGTGACCTACACCACGCACGCGATCGGCGGCCTTTCGGAAAACGACTTTATTTGCGCCGCGAAGCTCGACGCGCTGGAGCGTTAGTCGACGATGTAGTTCTCGAGGTGTTCCTCGTCCGCGAGGAATTCGGGAATGAGCTTTTTCTTCGCGGAGGCGCCATGTTCGTGAACGGACGCGGGATCTCCGGTGATGAGCGGATGCCAATCGGGCAAGGGCTTCCCTTCGTGTCTGAGCCGATAGGCGCAGGTTTCCGGCATCCACTCGAAGTGCTCCGGATGATCGACCGATAGCACCGCGCAATCGGGCACGAGTTCGTGCCGGTTCGCGTAGTTGGAGCACCGGCAGGTGTTCACGTCAAGCAACCGGCAGGCGACGCACGTGTAGTGGATCCGGCCGGTTTCCTCGACCTCCAGCTTGTGGACGCAGCACTTCGCGCAGCCATCGCAAAGCGATTCCCACTCCAGCTTGCTCAGCTCGTTAAGTTGTTTGGTTTCCCAGAACGGTTTCATGAAGAGGTGTGTTTGTTGATGAGGTCGATGAGCGCCTGCCGGTTGACGGGCTTGGGGATGTAGTCGTCCATGCCGCCGTCGATGCACTTTTGCTTGTCGTCTTTCATGGCGTGAGCGGTGATCGCGATGATGGGGATGTCGCGCAAAGGCGGGCGCATCTCGCGGATGCGGGCGGTGGCCTCGAAACCGTCCATCACCGGCATCTGGCAATCCATCAGAACCAAGTCGTATGTTTCCTGCCGGATCCGCTGAATGGCGTCCTGTCCGTTGTCGGCGGTGTCGACCACGCAGCCCGCCTTGCGCAGAATCGCGGTCGCGACCTTCTGGTTGACGAGGTTGTCCTCCACCAACAGCACGCGGACGTTGGGTTTCGAGATGGTTTTGATCTTCGCGCTTGCCGGCTCTTTGATGGTGGCGGGGTGGGTCGCCTGCGGGAGCGTCAGGTTGAAGTAGAACGTGGAGCCTTGCCCTCTGGAGCTAAAGAGCCCGATGGAGCCGCCCATCAGCTCGACGAGCTGCTTGCAGATCGCGAGCCCAAGCCCGGTGCCGCCGTAGAGCCGCTTGGTGGAACCGTCGGCCTGGATGAATTTATCGAAAATGGTTTTCTGTTTCGCCTCGTCGATGCCGATCCCAGTGTCGATGACCTGAAAATTGAGTTCCGCGCCCTTCGCGCCTTTTTGGGAGCATTCGATATTCAACGTGACGGATCCGTTGTGCGTGAACTTCAACGCGTTGCCGACGAGGTTGATCAAGATTTGCTCAACCAGTCCTTCGTCGCCGAGGACGTATAGGGGGACGCTGTCCTGGCATTCGCATTTGAGCGTGACGCCCGATTGGTCGGCTTGGGGTTTGAAGATGTGGAGCAGATTCTGGCACATGTCGCGCGGGTCGATGATGGACTCGTGGACGTCCATCTGGCCGGCCTCGATTTTGGAGATGTCGAGGACGTGATTAATGATCTGCAACAGGCCGGCGGTGGATTGCTGGATGGTCTCGACGCAGTTGACTTGCTCGCTCGTCAGCTTGGTGTCGGCGATGAGCTGGGCCATGCCGACGATGCCGTTGAGCGGCGTGCGGATCTCATGGCTCATGTTCGCGAGAAACTCGCTTTTCGCTTTGCTGGCGTTCTCCGCGATCTCGCGCGCTTTTTCCGCCATGAGCTTGGCGTCCTCGGCCATCTCGCGCGCGGCGTGGATCTTCTCCTCGGCCTCCTTGCGCAGGGTGATGTCGCGGACGTGTAGTTGCAGGAGCTCGCGGCCGTCGATGTTCTGCAGGGTTCCGGTCATTTCAATGGGAAAGACGCGCCCGTCGGACGTCAACGCGGCGCCTTCGCACTGTTCCAGCTCGCCCGCGAACCACAGCCGCATGTTTTCATCCACCTCGTCGGCGAAGACGGCCGGAGTCAGGTCGTGAACCCGTTTGGTGAGAAGCGTCTGTTTCTTGATTCGAACCGATTCGCAGGCGCGCGTGTTGGCGGAAATGATATGCCCTTCGCGGTCGAGCACGAACACGGCGTCGGGCGAGTTCTCGAAGATGCGGCGCAGCCGCTCCTCGCTTTCGGCGTACTGCGCGGTACGTTCGTCCACCTTTCGCCGCAGCCTGCGGTTCCAGAGCAGAATCAATCCGATCATCAGCGCCACGGCCGCCGCCGCGAGGGCCGCGATGAGCAGAACGGCTTGGATGGACGGGCCGCGCCGGGCGTACTCCGAGCCCAGCCACTTCGCCTCGATCTTGTTCAGCGTGCCGCTTTTGAGGGCGTGGGCCAGGCCCGTGTTCAGCAGGTCGAGCAGCTGGCCGTCGCCTTCCGCGACCGCCATGCAAAGGCGCGCCGTGAACAGCGGATCGCCCACGATCTTCAAGTCGCCTTCGCCCGTCGAATACATATGGTGCCGAGTCACGAGTTCGTTGCCGATCATCGCGTCGACCTCGCCCGATTCAACCAGCTTCACGCACTCTTCCATGCTGGCGGTGAAGCGGACCCGCGCGCGGACGCCGCGCTCCTGCAAAAGCTCCAACGCGTAGCCGGAACCCATGATGGCAACGGAGCGATCCTCCAGATCGGCGACGCTATGAATGCTCTCGTTGTCGCCGCGGGTGAACAGCGTGATCGGCGTGAGCTTGATCACGCGCGTGAAGTCGAACTCGTCCTCGCGCCGGTCCGTTTTGAAAAGGCTGGTCATCGCGTCGGCCTCGCCCCTTCGCAGCAGTTCCATCGCCTCGCCAAGCGGCGCGACCTCGAAGCGGATCTTGAAGCCCATGTCGGCCGCCATCCATTGCGCGAGTTCCACGTTCATGCCGGCGATCTGTTTTTTACGAACGAACTCGAACGGAGCGTGCGAGGGTTGCGAAACGAACACGATCTCTTTTTTGGCGCGCAGATACGCGATTTCCTTCTCGCTCAGGGGGGCCGCGAGCGTCGCGGTCGCACCGAGCGCGACCGCCGCGATGCTAAGATGGCGTGAAAAAGAGGACATAAGATAGACCTCAACTATAAGCTCCATCAAATACATGGTAAACAAAAACATCATTTGAATGCTCCGCCCGCGGGTTGAACTTCCATGCGCCGCGGAAATGGCTTAGATTGATCGACGTCATGCCGAAACTAATCAAGGTGGTTCACGTGCTTCGCAGATTCGCGCCCCGAAAATGGGGCGGGACGGAATGCGTGGCGCTGAACGTCTCGAAGCAGCTGATCGGCGCGGGAGTTGAAAGCCCGGTGTTCAGCACGAGCATGCTCGCGGAAGCGGGCCCGGATTCGTATGACGGGGTTTCCGTTCGCAGATTCCCGTACATCTTTCCTTGGCTGGGACTTTCCCGCGCCCAAAAAAACCAGTTGGAGCTCAAGGGCGGCAGTCCGCTATCGCTCGGACTGTTTTTCGCTTTGCTGAGGGAGAAAAACGTCTCGCTGATTCACGCCCATGTTCAGCACCGCCTTGGCGGCATGGCCCGAACGGCCGCGCGGCTGAAAGGAATTCCATACGTGGTCAGCCTCCATGGCGGACACTTCACCATTCCCGCTGAACAGATCGAGAAAATGACCGCGCCCTTCAAAGGCCGCCTGGAGTGGGGCAAGGCCTTCGGCGCGCTGTTCGGCGCCCGCCGCGCGCTGCTCGACGCGGACGCGATCATCTGCGTCGGCGCCAACGAACGCGACGAGGTCCGAACGCGCTTCCCCGACAAACCGGTTTTTTACCTGCCCAACGGCGTGGACGTGGAGCGGTTCGCCAAGGCCGACGCCGCGGCCTTTCGGCGGGCGTATGGATTCGGCGCCGCGGAGAAGCTGGTGCTGTGCGTGTCGCGCGTCGACTACCAGAAAAACCAGCTCGGCCTCGTCCGCGCCTTCGCCGCGTTCGCCAAAACGCGGCCGGATCACCGATTGGTTCTGATCGGCCCCGTGACGGTCGAGGCCTATCGCGCCGAGCTGCGCGCCGAGATCAAGCGTTTCGAGCTTGATGACCGGATCACGTTGATCGAAGGCTTGAACCCCGTCGATCCCTTGCTGCCTTCCGCGTACAAGGCCGCGGAATTGTTCGTCCTTCCATCGGTGCACGAACCCTTCGGCATCGTGGTGCTCGAGGCGTGGGCGGCCGGTCTCCCCGTGGTCGCGAATCGGGTCGGAGGCGTCCCCGGCTTTTCAACGCACGAAAAAAACATCCTGCTCGCCGAGGTCGGCGACGAAGCCGCGCT
>JARFRL010000284.1 GCA_029287275.1 Pontiella desulfatans | reverse complement strand
AGCAGGATATGGACCAGTCTGTCGAAAACACGCGCCTCACTCGGCGAAGTCGCGCGCGAACTTGCGAAGGCACGCCAGCAGTTCCGGCGAGGTGATCCGCTTCTCCGCCTCGCAGAGGGAGACCACTTCTCGTTTTCGGCGATCGTCCTCTTCCCACTCCGGCTTGATGACCTTTACTTTGAGCGCGTACAACGTGAGGTTCACGCGCTCGCCGCTTTTGATGACGACCTTCGCGCGGTAGGCGTTGTCGCCGCGGATCTTCCCCTTGACGCCGGCTTCCTCCAACGCTTCCTGCTCGGCCGTGCCGCGCTTGCCCAGCTTCGCCTCGTAACGGCCCTTGGGGAAAATCCAATATCCGTTCGCGCTGGTGATCATCACGACCTTCAACCCGTCCTCGTCCGTGAGGTAAGGAATCACTCCATATTGTTTCAGCATTTCGCGTCCGTCCTAAATCAGTTGGTTAAGTTCTTCCCACACGTCCTCGTACGTCCACGCCGCGGAACGGGCGCCCGCGTACGAAAGCGCCGGCGCGCGATGGAGGCCCATTTTCTCGATATCGGTTGAAAAGGGAACGCTGTTTTTCAGAAACCGCGGATGCGCCTCGCGCATTCGCTCCATCGACTCGCGATGCAGTTTCTTGCTTTTCTGCACCATCGAGAAGACCGGAACCAGTTTCTTCCTCGCGTACCCCTCTTCCTTGAAAAAATCTTGGAGCTGTTCAAACGCGCGTTCGGACAGCGTGGTCGGTATCACCGGCACGACGATTCGATCCGCGACCTTGAACACGTTTTCCGACAGGCGCGAGATGTTCGGCGGACAATCCAGAATCGCCAGATCGTATTCATTGTCCACGGCCTTCAGCGCTTTCTTCAGCCGGGAGCGGCTGTGCTTCATCCGCGCCAGAAAAATGTCGAAATCCCGAAAATCGCGATTCGCCGACAACAAATCCAGATGCTCGAAATCACTCGCTTTGATCGCCTGGGTGAAGCGTTCCACGTCCTTGAAAAACGTTCCGCTTCTGAGCTTTTTGGACGGTTTGACGCGGAAGTAAAATCCCGACGCGCCTTGCGGATCAAGATCGCAAAGCAGCACGCGATTGCCGCTCGCCGCCGCCGCGTAGGCCAGATTAACCGCGGCCGCGGTTTTCCCCACGCCGCCCTTGTTGCTGTAGCACGCGATGATTTTCATTCAACTCCTTATATGGTTTTTAGCCGCTCGAAATCGGCCCGCGTCTGGTCGTTCACGAAAAGATCAATTCGGCTTTCCACCTGGCGCCGCGCCGCGAGTTGCCGTTGATACAGCGTGGCCACCAACGCCCCGACGCTTTCCGCGAGCCTCAGCCCTTTTTGGCCGCGCGTCGGATGCCGCTCCACGAACGTGGCGAGCGATTCGCGCTGGACGGAACAATCATTGAACCAACCCAGCGCGTCCTGCAAGCCCTTGAGCGATTTGATCAACGGTTTGATGTCGGCGGTTTTGAAAAGCGGCGCGAAGAACTCCAGGAGGTAGCGCGTTTTCTTGCATTCGAGGCGGAGCTCATGAACCGTCTCGTCGGGCGTCTGTTTATTGATCCGCGCGCCGATCCGCGCGACCTTCGCGTACTTCTTCCGGATCAACTTCAAGGCGAACCGTCCGGTGGGTTCGTCCGCCGCGGGCCCTTTCGGAATTCCGTCGTCCGCCCGAAACTTGCGCTGAAGACCGCGCAGACGCTTGTCATAGTCCGGACTGTTGAAGAGCGACCGGACCCCCTCGAACGCCTCGCCGCGTTGCTTTTCAATCGCGTTGAACATGACGTCGAGCCCAGCGTGCACGCTCTCTGGAACCAGTTCGTAATATTCCGCCCGCCCGAGCAAATAGACGTCCAGATCGCGAAGCCGGTTCGTTTGTTTCATGATGTCGCCCAAGACGCGTTTGAGTTCGGCTACCGCCTCCTCCGCGTAAACGCCTTTGAACAGACTCAGCAGCGAACGCACGCGCCGCAGACTCACGCGGTAGTCGTGAATGAACTCCGTGTCCCAATCCTCCCGCGCGCCCTCCTCGTTTCGACGGGCCGTTTTCAGGAAAACGCGAATGAGCGCGGATTCGCTTTTGATGACGGGATCGCAAGCGGAGAGCGGCACGGTGGGTTTGGACGCGTAGGGCTTCGCGCCGACGCCGGGAGCGGGCAACAAATCCGATGACTTCGTCACGCGTTCGCAGTCCGCGGCCTCGAGCGCTTTTTCCAGCCGGCGTTGCTCCGCGTCATAGCCGCGCAACGCCTCCGTTGAAATCCAGGTGATTCGCTCGCGCCCCCTTTTCAAAGACGTGACGGTCAACCGCGAGACGGTTTTCTCCAGCTCGTCGAGCAGGCTGATCCGCTTGATTTCTCCCGCGAGATTTCCAGCGGGTAGAAACGCGCGAAGCTCCGAGATCTCCGAAAGCTGAACCCCGACGTCCCCTCCTTTGAGGTCCGCGGCGAATTTCCAATCGCTCAAACACGCTTGCTCGAGCATGACGCCGGTCGCGGGTTCGATGAGCGCGACGCCCTCTTTGGTGCGCAGCGGGACTTTTCCGGCGCGGCGCGCCAATCCGTCGAACGTGTCGCGCGCGACGCCCTCGAAGGTCTCAAGAGAGTCCTCTTTGAATCCGCTCCCTTTTGGCAGACCTTTCAGCACGCTCGAAGGCTTGAACGCTCCGGTCAGTCTGAAACAGGTTTTACGCGGCGCGAACATGCGACTTATTATAAGGCCGCGCGCGTGATCGGCAAGCAATGCCGCTGACCGTTTCCAGATCATGCTGACACGATTTTCCGCGCCAAGGCTTGGAAATCCCCGCGCTTTGGAAAATGATGTGTCGCATGAACCCACTCGAAGACATCATCCGAAAGAACAGCGAGCCGATCGCGCCCCTCC
>JARFRL010000147.1 GCA_029287275.1 Pontiella desulfatans | reverse complement strand
AGCCATTCGTCAACGCGCGAACGGCTGGAAAAATTGTTGGTCAGGCCGGTTGACAGCGCCGGAGGGCGTGCGTATATTCCGTGCTTCTTTTGAGGGTGATTAGCTCAGTTGGTTAGAGCACTACCTTGACATGGTAGGGGTCGGAGGTTCGAATCCTCTATCACCCACCACTCTAAAAGGCGCCGATTCTCACGAGTCGGCGCCTTTTTTTTTCGCGCTACTCGTTCGAGGCCTTCACGAGCGCGAAAAAGCGGTCCTCGTTTTTTTTCCAAAGGCCGTTTTGTTTCAACATGTCCGCGAGCGCGTTGATTTTCGAAGGATCGCGCGAGGCGTCGAGAAACGCTTGGTCGATGTGGCTGACGAGCTTCTTTTTCATGTCGATCGACTGCTGGCGAATATCGCGCAGGTTGTCCTGGGCCGAATGTTGCACCAAATCCACCATCAATGTCATCAAGCAGACTTCCCACGGATCGTCAACGCCCACGATGATGGAGCTCAGCGGATCGTTCAGCGCGGCGACGTCCGCCTTGACGCGGTCCAGCACGTTGTCGATGTGGTCGGTCACGACGTATTCCTTCAGCTCCTGCTTCCGCAACGTGAAACCGTACTGAATGACGCGCATGTCCTGACCGTTTTCCGCGAGCCACCGGGCGTAGTCCTTCGCGTCCGCGCCGAAATCCTCAAGATCCACTTGTCCGAGCGCCTGAGGCGTGATGATCGCGGGCTTGAGCGCCTTCAAATGGCCCTCCCGCACGACCACCTTGCCCACGTCGTCCATCTGCTGGCAAACAAGGTAGTAGTTCACGACCGTGTCGCCAAACGTTTCCAAATGGCCCGTCGGAGAAGTGATCAACTCGGTGTTGTTGACCGCGTACCAAAAATCAAATTGTTTTTTCGAGTCCATAATAATCGTGTTGAGTGACGATTGAGCCGTGATGAGCATCCCTAGTTCGAATAAATTGCCTAATCCTTACGGTTCACGACGCACGTTTCACGGCTCAAGCCCTATTTCATGTCCTTCTCTTTGGCCTGATAGTCGGCGAATTTCATCGAGACGACCTTGGAGATGCCGCGGGTTTGCATGGTGACGCCGTAGATCACGTCCGCGGCCGCGATGGTCTGGCGGCTGTGCGTGATGATCACGAACTGCGAAGAGGTCAGAAAGCCTTTGAGCGCGTCGACGAAGCGGTTGATGTTCGCGTCGTCCAACGCCGCGTCGAGCTCGTCGAGCACGCAAAACGGGCTGGGCTTGACCTTGAAAAGCGAGAAGAGCAGGGCGACCGCGGTCATGGTGCGCTCGCCGCCGGACAGCAGCGAGATGGTCTGCAACTTTTTTCCGGGCGGGCGCGCGATGATTTCAATCCCGGCCTCGAGCACGTCCTCGTCGTCGGTCAGCACCAGCTTGGCCGATCCGCCGCCGAACAGCTGTTTGAACATTTGCTGAAATTGCTCGTTCACCTTGTCGAACGTGGTCTTGAACATTTCGGTGGTGGTGGCGTTGATCGTTTTGATCATGTCGAGCAACTGCGTTTTCGCGGAGTTGAGGTCGTCCTGTTGTTTCATGAGGAAGGCGTAGCGCTCCTCGTGCTCGGCGTGCTCCTCGATCGCGACGAGATTGACCGGGCCCATCGAATCGAGTTTGGCCTGCAGTTCCGCGACGCGCGTCTCGATGACCTCGCGATCGGGGACCTCGTCGTTTTCCCAGCTCGGCGGATCGGATTCCGCCAGTTCCTCTTTCGTGATGTGATAGGCGGCGGTGACGCGCTCGAGGGCGTTGTCGTGCCGCATCGCGTATTCGGCCTTCTC
>JARFRL010000087.1 GCA_029287275.1 Pontiella desulfatans | reverse complement strand
TCCAAAACCAGAACCACCAGCTCCGCGGCGAGCGCCACCGCGACCACGCCGACGACCGTCAGGAACGATTTGCGATTTCCGCCGCTCATGGCCGCGCCTCCGCGAAATAGACGTCCAACGTGAACTCGCGCGCGAACCGCTTGCGCGACGGGCGGCTGAACACCTTGGTATCATCGCTGAAGCGCGCGCTGGCCCGCAGCTCGTCGCGCAGCGATTTCACCGCGTCGACGCCCTCCGGCTCCTTGTCCAAATAGCTGACGATTGAAACGCGCGTTCCGATCGTCGCCTCATCCTTTTTGATCGGTTCGCTGGCGAGCACGAACATGCCGTCCGGCAAGCGGCGGCTGATCTCCTCCAGCGTCTGCTTCCAGAACGAGCGCTTCGCGAGCGCGGCTTGATACGCCGCCGCGGTCCGCTCCAGTTCCGCCAGCTCCTGTTCGATCGGGAGCATGCGCGCCTCGATCGCCTTGAGTTGCCCGACGCGCGCGCCGACGGCCACCGCCTCGGCGCGGACGCGGGTCGTCGCGTGGCGCGTCCCCAAAATCCAAACGCCGAGCGTGAGCGCAACGACGACCGCGCAGGCCGCGAGCAAGGGTTGCTTGCGCCGGAACGCTCGATCCCGACGCAACTCGGCCGGAACGAGGTCGACGCCGAACGGTCCGCGCGCCGTGAGCCCAGCCGCGACGGAAAGCGCGGCGTCGTCGGAATAAAGAATCCGGGCGGGCGCGGCGCCGCCCTGCTGGCTTTTATAAAAAAGGATGGATCGGTCGATCTCCGTCTCGAGCTTGGCCGGGTCGTTTCCGGAAACCGGAAGCGAGCGGAAGAACACCCGCGGGCCGTCCACGAAAACCAGATTGGTCGACGACTCGCCGGCGTCGACCAGTAAAACGCAGTCGGTCGTGGCGCCGGTGGCGGCGCGGACCGCGTTGGCCAGCGCGGCGGGCGCGACATCGATCCGTTCAACGATCAGCCCGTTGGCCGCGACCGCGTGGACGAGTCCTTCCACCACCTCGGCTTTGACCGCGACGAGCAGCACCTCCGGCTCCGCCGCGGCGGGATCGACCACGAGGGCGTCCCAAACCACCTCGCCGATGGGAAACGGGATGTTCTGAACGGCCTCGTGTTCAATGGTGCGCTTGAGCCGGTCGGGAGCGACCGCGGGCAACTTCACGAGGCGGGAGAAGACGGAGCGGCCCTCGATGGAAACGACCGCTTTTCGGGCGGCGGGTTTCTTTTCGTCGAGCAGGCGTTTGAGCGCGGTCGCGACCACGGCCTCGCGCGCCATGTCGGCCGGAAGATCGGCGTCGAACGCGACGAAACCGGTGTCGCCGCGCTCGCCGTTGGCGAACACGGTCATGCGGATGCCTTCCGCGCCGATATCCAATGTAATGAATCCGTCCGACCTCAAGAGTACGCCCTCTGTTTCCAGTAATCGGAAATGATGCAACCGAGCCGGGCTTTAAAAAAGCAAAAAGAGGCTAAATCAAGCTGAGCAGTTGGGCCGCCGCCGCGCCGGGATCGGCCTCGCGGAGCAGGCTTTCGCCCACCAGAATCGCGTGCGCGCCGGCCTCTTTCAACGTCACGACGTCCGCGGGCGTTTTGATGCCGCTCTCGCTGACCAGCGTCGCGTCCGCCGGCGCCATCGCCGCGAGCTCGAAGGTGGTTTCGAGCGTGGTGACGAAGGTTTTCAAATCGCGGTTGTTGATCCCGATCAGGTCGGCCCCCGCGTCGATGGCGCGGAGCATTTCCTCGCGGCCGTGCACCTCCACCAACGGCTGGAGCTCCCGCGCGCGGATCTCTTTCGAGAAGGCGGTCAGCTCGGCGTCGGTCAGCGCGCCGACGATCAGTAGCACGGCGGAGGCGCCCATGGTTTTGGCGTGCGCGATCTGCCACGGGTCCACCACGAACTCCTTGTAGAGCATCGGAAGGTCGACCGCGGCGCGGACCGCCGAAAAGTCGTCGTCGCCCCCGCCGAAATATTTGTGATCCATCAGGCAGGAAATGGCGCTCGCGCCGTTGGCCTCGTAGCCGCGCGCGATGGCGGCGGGATCGAACGGTTCGCGGATCAGCCCCGCGGAAGGCGATTTTCGCTTCACCTCCGCGATCAACCCCATCGGCGTGGCGCGC
>JARFRL010000069.1 GCA_029287275.1 Pontiella desulfatans | reverse complement strand
GTCAATACCCCGCAGATAAAGCGTGTACAAACCGTTCTGCTCGTTGAGCGAGTCCACCATTCCTTTTCGCAGAGGCTGGACCACCACGACGCTCCCGTTGAAAACGCCGCTCTCATTCATTCGGTGGAACATCCAATCGATGAACGCCCGAAGGAAATTGCCCTCCCCGAACTGTATAACCCGCTCCGGCAAGACCGATACCGGAACCACCTTTTCATTGATCTTTTTCATATGGCCTTCCCAAGCGAATCCAACCGCTCCTAAACTAAAACATTTATTGAAGCGCTCACTATAGCGCAGCGCGGTCATAATTGATATTGCATGTATCGCCGTACGTTATTGCAAATACCGCCAACCGCGTCTAGATTGCTTTCATGCGTATGAAACGACGAGTCCTGCTGCTGCTGAACGCCTACGATCAACCGACCCACCAAGCCGCGGTGAAGGCGGCCAAGAAATACAACTGGCATCTCGACACGAACGTGCTTACTCCCATGAGCATGATCAACAATTGGCGCGGCGAAGGTGTTCTCAGCTCACTCACCGACAACCAACGAACCACGAACTTCGTCCTCCAGCACGCGGAGATCCCCTGCGTCGACCTTTCAACTTGGCGCGAAGACCTGAAGCTTCCGCGCGTGGCGGCCGACAACGCGGCCATCGGAAGCTTGGCCGCCCGCCACTTCATCGCCTACGAACATCGCCATTTCGCGTGGTACGCCAGCGCGCCGACCCCTTTTGGCGAAGCGCGCTTCAGGGCGTTTTCGGCCGAACTTTCAACGATCGACAAGAAGGCCATACGGCTCGACGGTCCTGGCAGCCTGAATTACGACACCATGGCGAAACGCTTGCGGGCGCTTCCGCGACCCTGCGCGATCTTCGCCGTGAACGACGCCGACGCCGCTTGGCTGGCCAGCCTATGCCTGGAGGAAGGATTTCAGGTGCCGACCGACTTCGCGATCCTTGGCGTGGACAACAATCCGCTGGTCTGCGAAGTCCACGGCGTTCCGCTCTCGAGTATTGATCGGGACACCGCGGGCGTGGTGCTTGAAGGAGCCCGGCTGCTTCAGGACGCGATGGCGGGAAACCCGCCCGCCCCGAAAACCCGGCTCATACCACCAAAAGGCGTCGTCACTCGAGCCAGTAGCGACGCGTTCGTGATTGAAGACGACCTGATCCGCCGCGTCATGCGTCATCTCTCTCGACATCTATCGGAGAAAATCGGCGCGCCGGAGCTCGCCGCGGAATTCGGCGTGTCGCGCAGCCTGCTCAATCAACGCTTCAAGGCGGCGACGAACAGCACGCTCCACCAGACCCTGATGAAACTACGCCTGCGCGAAGCCGCCGACCTGATCATCACCACCAAATGGAACATGGAACGCGTCGCCAGCGAAACCGGTTTCACCCACGCGTCCCATCTCAGCAACAGCTTCAAAAAGCACTTCGGCCAAAGCCCGCTTCACTATCGCGGGACCAACCGTTGACGCGGAATCACGGTTGAATTTTTCCCGCGACGCGTTAAACGGGGTGGAGGCGCCCAATTCGTCATGGACCGCGGACCCGCTTCAACCCTCTCGCGGCGTATCCGTTTTATACGAATACACCCCGAAGAGCGCGATGACGACGAAGCAGACCAATGGAACCACATAGGATTTGGCCGTGGCCGCGCCCAGCGTTTCGGCGTCCCCTCCTCCGAACACGTCGATCAAATTGCCCTGCAGCACCGTAAGCAACGCGCCGCCGAGAATCGCCATGATAAGCCCCGAGGCGCCAATCTTGGTGTCTTCCCCCAACCCGCGGGAACCCAGACCGAAAATGGTCGGGAACATGAGCGACATGCAGGCCGATATAACGATCAGACTGTAAACGCCGACGATGCCCTGAACAAACATCACGGAACAGGTCATGATCGCCCCGACCACCGCCGCGGCCACCAGCAGCATGCTCGGCTTGAACACGCGCATCAGCGCCGTGAACACCCAGCGCGCGACGGAGAACGTAATGATCGCCCCGATGTGGTAATTCATCGCGGCCGTGTTTGAAATTCCAAGCTGGCCGGTAATGTAATGAATCGTGTAGGTCCAAACCGCGATCTGCGCGCCCACGTAGAAAAACTGAGCGATCACGGCGAAGACATAGTTTTTATTGGTGAACAAGCGCTTGAGCGTGGCCCCCAGATGGGCTTTGGAATCATGCTCCGCGACAACCGGCATCTTTTTATAGGTCGCGATCAGCACCCACAAGACCATCAGAAAGAGCGCCGCGACGAAGTAGGGTTTCATCACGACTTCAAGTTGC
>JARFRL010000465.1 GCA_029287275.1 Pontiella desulfatans | reverse complement strand
GAAGAAGCGGTCCACAATCTCGACGACTCGAAAGCGTGCGACCAAAAAGCGCACGCCGCGTATTTCCACCACATGCTCGAACACGGGTTCTACACCCCGCCCAGCGGGTTCGAAGTCGCCTTCGTCTCCGCCGCCCACACCGAAGAACACATAGACGCCTATTTAGTGGCTTTCAGTAAAATTTAACCACGAAGATAGGAAGTTCACGAAGGCTAGCATAAAAATCTTCGTGTTCTTTCAAGCTTCAGCGAGCTTGTGAGCGAGTGGTGAATACATATGCACGCATGGGATGTCAGTCCGAAGGAAGCGATCGGGATTCAGAAAGCCCTGCAATCCCACGTAAATCTTACGGATGACTATGGCGATATCAAAACCGTCGCCGGCGTGGATGTCGGCTTTGAAAAAGACAATACGATAACCCGTGCCGCCATCGTCGTACTCGACGTCAAAACACTTGAAGTCATTCAGACATCCATCGCGCAACACCCAACCTCGTTTCCGTACGTTCCCGGCCTACTCTCCTTCCGCGAAGTTCCGGCCGTGCTGGAAGCGATGTTGAAACTGAGCGCGGAGCCGGATCTGCTACTATGCGATGGACAGGGCATTGCTCATCCCCGCCGGTTTGGAATTGCGGCCCACCTTGGTCTGCTGCTGGACATTCCCGCCGTCGGCGTTGCCAAGTCGCGCCTCATCGGAACGCATGATGAAGTGCCGCCGGAAAAGGGATCGTTCGTCCCGCTCATGGACAAGGGCGAGCAGATCGGCGTGGTCCTGCGAACCCGCGCCAACGTCAAACCGCTCTATATCTCCCCCGGGCATCGGGTCAGCATCGCGTCGGCCCCAAAACTGGTCATGAAATACGTCACCAAATACCGCCTACCCGAAACCACTCGCCACGCCCATAAACTGGCATCAGGCGTGTAGCAACACCTTGTCGACGCGGGCGATTTCAAACGTGCGGAGCGGCTTGGCGGCGAGGTTGGCGATGGACATCGAGACGCCTTCGTTCTGCGTCGCCTTTTTGAGCCCGATCAGAAAACCCAGCCCGGAACTGTCGATGAAGTCGAGTTGGGCCGCGTCGACCTCCACCGTTTTCAGCACGCCGCGCGCGCGCAGTTCGTGGTGGATGAATTCGGTTTCGCGCTCGAAGTCGGGAAGCGTCGCGGCGGTGAGCTCCATCGGCAATTCCAGCGTCAGCGCGCCGCCCGCGAACGCGGCGCCGCCCTCGACGTGCTCGGCCAGATCGCGCGCGAGGGCCTCGACTTCCTCCAGCCGGACCGCGGTGTCGAAATAATCGGTGAGCCGACACGTTTCGAGCAAGCGCCGCACCTTGGGCCGCGGAGCGTAGAGGATGAGCCGCTTGCCGCGTTTCCGGCAAAACTTGTTGATTTCCAGTAGCGCGCCCAGCTCCAAACTGTTGAACCAGGGCACCGCGTGGACGTCGAACAGCAGGTTTTTCCCCTCGCCCGCGGCGGTGGTCCGGTCAATGAACTCGCGGGCCGCGGCCTCGCCGTCCAGAGGCTGGTAAAGCCGCGCCATCACGCCGCGTTCCTCGAGCGAGCGGACATCGGCTTCCTCCAACGCCTGAAAGACGACGGGGCGGTCGCGCATGTTGTGGATTTTCATCATTTGGCGAGAGGCGGAGAAGAGAAAGCAGAGGTTTCCGCAGTAGCGGCTAAAGAGGCGCCGCGGATCGCGGCAGACGCGCCACAGCCATTCGAGGTGCGCGTTTCGCGCCCACTTCGGGGCGCGCTTTTGTTCGCCGGTGATGACATCCAGCGAGGCGCCGATTCCCAACGCGACGGGCACGTTCCAGCCGCGGACGTGCATGCTGATGAATTTATCCTGCTTGGGCGCGCCGAACGCGACGAACAGAATGTCGGGCGCGGCTTGCTCCAGC
>JARFRL010000325.1 GCA_029287275.1 Pontiella desulfatans | reverse complement strand
AAGGCCCGCCAACACTAACGCACGCCACGTCGTCCGCGCCCGCGCGCTGGAGCAGGTCGGCCAGTTTTATTCCGAACGGGACTTCATAGATGCCCGGCCGGTCGCAGTCGCCGCATACACTAAGGAGCTTGGTTCCGGAGCTGCGCTCGGTGCCGAGGCCCGAGAACCAGCCCGGCCCCAGATCCATGATCCGCGCCGCGCAGCAGTAGCTCTCCACGTTGTTCACCGCGGTGGGCGACACCATGTAGCCCTTCACGACGGGGAATGGCGTGCGGTCGGTCGGGTCGCCGCGGGTGCCTTCGCACGAACTGATCAACGACGTCTCCTCGCCGCACACGTACGCGCCGGCGCCCATCTGAATCCGCGCGTCGAAGTTGAATCCTTCTTTTCCGAGAATATCGTTGCCCAACAACCTCGCGGCCCGTCGTTGGTTCATTTTCTCCTCGAGGAAGGGGCGCAGATACGCGTATTCGCCGCGCAGATAAATGATGCCTGTTTCCGCGCCGATGGCGTAGGCCGCGATCGTCATGCCCTCCAGCATCAGGCCGGCGCGTTCCGTCAAAAGCACGCGGTCCTTGAAGGTGCCCGGCTCGCCTTCGTCGGCGTTGCACAGAATGAACTTCTCCGCGCCGACCGATTTGCGCGTGAGCTCCCATTTCAATCCGGTCAGGAATCCGGCGCCGCCGCGGCCGCGCAGGCCGGAGGTTTTGACGTCCTCGATCACCTCTTCCGGCGTCTGCGTCAGCGCTTTGCGCAGCCCGGCGTCGCGGCGATACGCGGAAAGAATGACGGGACCGCTCTCGCGGATGTTGTTGTTGACCATCGCCTGAACGAGCGGATCGGCGTTGTTGCCGTCGCCCAATTCATGAACGAGTCCTCGCGGATCCGGATTCGCGCGGAGGCGCTTCACGATGTCGGGAACGAGTTCCGGCGTCAGGTTGGTGACCACCACGTCGTTCACCATCATCGCGGGCGCCTGATCGCTCATGCCGACGCAGGGCGTTTTTTCCAGCGAGATGCTTCCGTCCGCGGTGGTTTCGCCGAAGTCGACGCCCAGCTCCTTTTGGAACGCGGCGGCGACCGCGGCGGCGCCTTTGAATCGATCGATGATGTCGTCGCAAAGTCGGATGACGACGCCCCCCTTCTTCTTCTCGGAAAGGAAGGCGTAAAACGAAACGACGCTTTCGACCTCGACGCGATGGGTGTTGGTTTCCGCGGCGATGAGTCCGAACGCCGCGCGGGGCACGTGATCGAAGGTTTCCTGCACTTCCCTGACGACATCCATC
>JARFRL010000309.1 GCA_029287275.1 Pontiella desulfatans | reverse complement strand
CCGCGTTCGTGGGCGAGATGGTTAAAGCGGTTAAGGAGATTTAAGATGGCGGGACGGTCCGCGGTAATCATGGCGGGTGGCAAAGGGGAACGCTTCTGGCCGCTCAGCACATCCAAACATCCAAAACAACTGTTGGCGCTGGTGGGCGACAAGCCGTTGATCGCGCAGGCGGTCGATCGTCTGGAGGGGCTGGTCCCGCCGGGAAACGTTTTCGTCGTCACCAACGCGGATTTGGTCGAGGCGACGCGCGCGGCCGCTCCCTTGCTGCCACCGGAAAACATCGTCGGCGAACCGATCGGCCGCGACACCGCCGCCGCGGTCGCCTGTGGTGGAGCGCTGGTGAAGGCCAAGGATGAAAACGGCGTTTTCGCCGTCCTCACCGCGGATCAAGTGATGGGGGATCTGGAGATCTTCTCCGCCACCCTCAGGGGCGGCATGGATCTCGCGGAAGCGAACGACATCCTCGTGACGATCGGCATCAAACCGACCTATTCCGCCACGGGATTCGGATACATCGAGTCCGGCGCGGACTTCGCCGTCGCGGACGGCGTCGAGTTCCGCGGGGCGGATCGCTTCGTTGAAAAACCGGACGAGGCCACCGCCGCCGCGTATTTGGAGACCGGAAAGTTCTTCTGGAATTCCGGCATGTTCATTTGGTCCGTCCCCTCGTTGGAAAAAGCTTTTGGCGCCCATTGCCCGGAAATGCTGGAGCTCATGAAGGTCCTGAGCGACTACGCCGCGGATGGAAAAATCATACAGGGCATGGACGCGACCTATCCCGATCTGGGCAAGATTTCGATCGATTACGCGTTGATGGAAAAGGCCGACAACATCGTCATGGCCTGCGGAACCTTTTATTGGGACGACGTCGGCGCGTGGCCCGCGCTGGAGAGCCATTTCGACCAGGACGCGGCAGGAAACACCAATATTGGAACGGTTGAAACGCTCGACGCCGAGAGCAACATCATTCTTTCCAAGGATCGGCTCACCGCGGTGATCGGCGTTAAAGACCTGATCGTCGTTCAAGCCGAAGGCGTCACGCTCGTATGTCCGAAGGACAAAGCGCAGGACATCAAGAAAATGGTGGTCGCGCTCCGCGAGAAGGGCTCGTACGACGAACTGCTTTAGCGGTCGCGCGCGGCGGGGAAGGGTGAGCCAATATTCCGCGAGCGAAAGCGGTTGCCTTGGCGCGTCGTTTTGGTATCTTCCTCGTCTTTCACACTCCATGCCGGGGTGGCGAAATTGGTAGACGCACGGGATTCAAAATCCCGCATCTTCGGATATGGGGGTTCGAGTCCCCCCCCCGGCACCACCTTTAATACCAGTTGCTAAAACTTCTCAGACTAAACTTAATGAAAACCACAAAATACTCAGGACTCACAAAATAGGGCACGTG
>JARFRL010000247.1 GCA_029287275.1 Pontiella desulfatans | reverse complement strand
CTTCCTGCTCGTAGTCGGGGACGACGCAGCTCCAGCCTGTTTTTTCGGTCAGGAATTTTCCGAAGGCGGTGGCCTGATCCTCCTCGCCGTGGGTGACGAACACCTTGCGCGGCGGTTGCTTGATGGAGGAGATCCATTGATAGAGCTCGTTCTGGTCGGCGTGCGCGGAGAAGCCGGAGATCCGTTCGATCCGCGCTTTCACCAGATGTTTCTCGCCAAACAGGCGAACGGTTTCCGCGCCGTCGAGAAGGATCCGACCCAAGGTGCCGAACGATTGGTAGCCCACGAATAGAATCGTGCTTTCCGGACGGCCAAGGTTGTTTTTGAGGTGATGCTTAACGCGGCCTCCGGTGCACATTCCGGATCCCGCGATGATGATCGCCGTGCCTTTGATGTGGTTGATCGATTTGGACTGGTCGACCGTCCGCGACATGGTGAGCCCGGGGAAATCGCACGGTTTATCGCCGGCCCGGATTTGCTCCATGGTTTCTTCGTCGAACAGGTCGGGATGTTTCTTGAACACTTCCGTGATCTTCACGGCCATGGGGCTGTCCACGAACGCCAAGAGATGTGGAATCCGATCTTCCCTCAGCAGGTTGTTCAGGTGGTAGAGCAACTCCTGCGTGCGTTCGAGCGCGAAGCTGGGGATGACGATGTTGCCACCGGCCGCGACGGTTTCGTTGATGACGCGCGCCAACTCGCCGGGAATGTCCGCGACCTCGCCGTGCACGCGGTCGCCGTAGGTCGACTCAATCAGAACGTAGTCCGCGTTTTCGAACTGATGCGGGTCGCGCATGATCGGCAGATCCCACCGCCCGACGTCGCCGGAAAAGAGAATGCTTCTCGTCTCTCCGCCCTGCTCCACCACGATTCGAATGGAAGAAGAGCCGAACACGTGTCCCGCCTCGCGGAACTCCGCGGTGATTCCCTCGCCGATCGAAACGGGCGCGCCGTAGCGCGTCTTCTTGAACAGGGTGGCGACTTTCCGGGCGTCTTCCATCACGTAGAGCGGCTCGTAGGCGAAAGGGCTCTTCTTGCCCTGCTTCTCATGCCGGCGTTGCTTGTGCTTGACGTCCTCTTCCTGAATATGGGCGGAGTCCTGCATGATGATGTTCGCGATTTCCGCGGTCGCGGAGGTCGCGTAAACCGTCCCGTCGAAGCCTTCCTTCACCAATTTCGGCAACCGGCCGCAGTGGTCGAGGTGCGCGTGCGTCAGCAGCACCGCGTCGATGGTGTTGGGCGGAACCGGGAAGTCGGCCCAGTTGCGCGGTTTGAGATCCCGCTCCTGATAGAGTCCGCAATCGATCAGCAGGCGAACGCCGTTCGCCTCCAGAAAATAACACGAGCCCGTGACGTTCTTCGCCGCCCCGAAAAAGTTGAGTTTGATCTCCATGCCCCTTCTCTCCTGTTTTTGATCCGAGAGAGCCATAACCGCGCCTCTTCAGAGAGTCTGGTCTCGCTTATGAACCCCGCGTCGTTTCGTTAGTCCAAGTCGGCCAGCGCCACGGCGTTCACGCGACACACGGACGAATGGTCAGTATACGCTTTGATAAGCGGATCGACAGCGAAATCGCCGGCTTTCAGTCGTTCAATGCTAGCCGAAAGCGTCGCGAGGAATCCCTCCGCGAGGCCCTCTTCATCCATCGGAATCAGACTCTTCTTAAGCGCCGACGCGATCCTGCTTCCGTCGCGTTCGTAGAACAGATATCCCGCCTCCGTCATCGCGTTCAGACGAGACGTGTTGAACGCGTCGAAGAAAAACTTCTGCGCGGCGAAAGCGTACACCGGAAGCTGGCAGTCGAGGTTGCGGACGATCTCCGCGATGTACTCCTCCTGATTGTTACGCGCCCGGCTCGAACCCTTGTAATCCAACACGCGGACTTTTTTCAGTTCGTTGGTTTCCGCGAAAACCAGATCCACCCGATCGATGATTCCATGCGACCGCGCCGCGCCGAGATCCACCGCGTCGGCACCGCCGAACTTCAGCTCGAACAACGCGGGAAAGCGGTTTTCCGTGGCGCAGGTATCCACGTCGTGACGGACGAAGTTGAGCACCATTTCCATGATCTTGGCGCGCTCCGCGGCCCAGACGCCGGGATGTCCCAACTCGGATTCGTTCAACCGCGCTTCCGCGGTCTTTCGGGCGAACGCGAGATATTTTTCGCGCGACTCCGGAACGAAGTTCGCCAGCGGAATCGCGTCGACGCCGCCCTCCGCCCGCTTCATCCAGCCGGAGGCCGTTTTAACGGCCCATCGCCGCGGCGCGTCGACGCCGGATTCGCCGAGCGCGATGGCGGTGTAGACCTCGCGTAGAATGGAATGAATCAATCCGCCGCGATCCATCGGATCGGGCGAGTCGTCCGCGACGCGCGCGTCGCGGATTCCGAACACCCGCTCCAACAGAAAAACAAATCGGCACCGTGCGAGATCCTCCAACGCGGTTGGACTCAGCTCCTCTTTCCGCTCGAGCCACGCCGCGACCTTCTCCTTCAACGCGGGAACGTGGCCGCAGTAAATCGAAGGCGCGCGTTCACCGATCGGCGTCTCCAAATAGCGATCGCGTTCCGCCTCGATCGTCAGCGCGCGAACCAAGTGTTCCAATTCGGCGGCGGGAGTATCCGAGGTCGGCGAGTGCGTCGTTGTTCCACACGCCGCCGACTGCAGCGCCTCGTCCTTCGCGAGGCAGAGCGGCAACGGGACGATCGGCAAGAACGACTCGCCCGGCATGGGCGCGCGGTCCTCGGGCGCGACGGTTTGTTGCGTGTTCCAGTGGTTGGAAAAGATGTTTTCGGCCCGCAACCGTTGAACGCGCCATTGGTCGTATGGGCTAAGCTGAATCTCGTCCGCGGCGGGCCAGCCCGCGAGATTCCACAACTTGCGGTAATACTCGCCCGCTCCCTTTTCATTCCCCTCTTGATCAACCGATTGAAACGAGAAAACCAATTGCTCGCGCGCCATGCCCAGCGCCGCGAGGAATAGGACGGACTCCTGTTCGAATAAAACGTTCGCCTCCGGCAACGCCATCTTCGGTAGGCGGCTACCGCGCTCCTCCAGATTCAAGCGCAGGAAGTGGCGCTCCTTGTCGTTCAACAGCGCGTCCTGCCGCGGCGTTCCGGGAAACTCCCCTTCGTTCAGCCCCGCGAATAAAACGAGATCGAACGACAAACCAACCGCGTCGCGCGGGTTTAAAATCCAAACGCCCTGTTCGTGGCTTTCCCGCGGCCGGATGGTCGCGTCCTCCAACAACTCCTCGATCAGGTCGAGCAAGTCGGAGATCGGCATGACGTGGGCGCCGAGTTTTTCCAGCACCGACCGTACCGCGCTCAGCGCTTCGGCGTTGAAATGATCCTCCGGCTCGACGACGCGGTCGGTCAGCACGCGGAGCGCGTCGGCGGCGGACAAGACGGACGGTTTGACGTCGAGCCGGGGCGGCTGCTTGAGTAGTCGTTCGACCTCCGCCTCGCGGTTCTCGTGGCGCAGCGCGGGATCGCGGACGAGGTCGATCATCACGTCGCGTTCGGGCCGAAGCGGAAACGCGATCCACGCGAGGAACGCTTTCACCACGGGCGACGAAAGGACCGGTCGGCCGCGGCGGAAATAGTATGGAATTCGGAAGCGGCTGAACACGTGCGGCACGATGTCCTGCACGGAACCGATGTTCGGCACCACCAACGCGATCCGATTGGCCGGCGTTTTCCGGTGCCGCGTGACCCAGCGAATCCGCCGCGCCAGATCCTCGATCTCGCCGTACGCGCCGGCGGACCGCGAAAAATCAATCCGGATCGAATCCTCCAATTGAAGCACGTCGGGGCTGTCGACCGCGAGCGCGTCGCCCAGATCCTCGGCCCAGGCCGCCCAGGGCTCCGCCATGATCTCGACGCGCGCCCGTTGGCCGAGCCGATCGGCCGCGGCTTCGGCGTGCGCCAACGGCAAGGCCGACTCGACGCGGACTTTTAGTTTTTGATTCAGCGCGACGACGCACGATTCCTCGAACGGGTTGAACCAGCGAATGGATTTGAAGGTCAGACGGTCGGCGCCGCGTAACAAGGGCGGCCACTTTTCCCGCGGACCTTTCAACAGACGAAGCAGCGCGTGATTGACCGCGATCTGATCCGCCAACCCGTCCTGCTTGATGTTGGCGCGCCAGACGCTGATGAGCGTTCCAAGCTGATATAGTTTGTGTCCGCGGTGGTGATCCAGAAGCCAGTCGATGATCCGCGGCGTCTCGCCGGGCAGCGTGGCGAGCTCCCCGATCAGCTGATCCAGCACGTCGCCCAACGCGTTCGCGGAAAGCTCGCCCAACGCGCCGTGCCCGGCGAAATGTCCGGACGCGACCTCGACCACCTGTTTACGGACGAGCAACTGACGCGCCGCGTCCATCCGCTCGCCCTTGATGTTGGCGTACGGAAGGCACAGCGCGCGCAAGCGGGCGAAGGTCAAGTGGCAGGACGCGTCGACGAAGCCCAGCTCCAACGCCGCGTCCTGTTGGAAACGCCGCAACGCCAGCTCGGTCGGAAAAACAATCAACTCAGGCATTGGATTTTACGGCAACGAATGAATGGAAAGCAAAGAATCCGACCGGCAGAACGATTCGTTGCTTTCCATTCATTCGTTGCTCTCCTTTTCATCTGAACGAGGCCGGAGGACTCGCCTATAATTTTTCGATGAAGCGGGCGACGCGGACCATGGCCTCTTTGATGTCGTCGAACGCCGCGGCGTAGGAGCAGCGGATGAAGCCTTCGCCACAGGCGCCGAAGGCGGTTCCGGGCACGCAGGCCACGTTTTGCTCGTCGAGCAGTCGAAGCGCGAACTCCTTGGAGGTCATGCCGAATTGGCTGATGTCGGCGAAGGCGTAGAACGCGCCGTCGGGCCGGACGCAGGGGATGCCCATCTCCTCGAAGGAGGCGTGGATGTAGTTGCGCCGTTTTTTGTATTCGGCCTTCATGTACGCGATGTCGGCGTCGGCGTTCTTGAGCGCCTCGATGGACGCTTCCTGACTGAGGATCGGCGCGCACAACATGGTGTACTGATGGATCTTCATCATGGCTTCGGTGAGCTCGGGCGGCGCGCAGGTGAAGCCCATGCGGAAACCGGTCATGGCCCAGGCCTTGGAAAAGCCGTGCAGATAAATCGTCCGCTCGCGCATGCCGGGCACCGAGATGATGCTGAAGTGCTCGCGGTCGTAGGTCAGCTCGTCGTAGATCTCGTCGGTCAACACGATCAGATCGTGCTCGATCGCGAACGCGGCGATGTCCTCGACGTCTTTTCTGGAAAGCGCGGCGCCGGTCGGGTTGTTCGGATAGTTGAGCAGCAGCACCTTGCTTTTTTCGGTGACGTTTTCCTCGAGGTCCTGGCGGGTCAGCCGGAAGCCGTTTTCCTTTTTGGTCTGGATCGCGACGGGCACGCCGTACGCGAACCGAATGAGCGGGTTGTAGGAAACGTAGCTGGGTTCGTGATAGAGCACTTCGTCGCCGGGTTCGATCAAGGCGCGTATCGCGATGTCGAGTCCTTCGGAGACGCCGACCGTGACCAGCACCTCGTCGACGGGATTGTACTCGACGCCGGTTTTTTTCTGGATGTATTGAGCGATGCCGCGGCGAAGCGACAGCAGGCCCATGTTGGACGTGTAGGACGTGACGCCGCGATCCAACGCCAGCGAGGCGGCCTCGCGGATGTGCCAGGGCGTGACGAAATCAGGCTCGCCGATGCCAAGGGAGATGACGTCCTCGCGGGAACTGACGATTTCGAAAAAGTCGCGGATGCCGGAGCGCGGAATGTCTTGAACGACCTTGGAGATCCGGCTACGGAGAGACTTTGAGTCGTTCATCATCCTCCCCCGTGTGCATGACGATTCCGTTCTGCTTGTAGGTTTTCATCATGAAATGCGTCGCGGTGGACGTGACGCCGGGCATGGTGGCGAGCTTTTCGCTGACGAAGCTGAAGGCCTCGTGCATGGTGCGGCCTTTGATGAACAACAGCAGATCAAATCCGCCGGACATGAGAAACACGGATTCCACTTCAGGAAAACGGCTGATGCGGTCGGCGACCCGGTCGAAGCCGCCCTCGCTTTCGGGCGTGACCTTGACCTCGATCACGGTGGTGACGAGCGACGAGTCGAGCTTTTCCTCGTTCACGACGGCCTGATAGGCGCGTATGACCCCGTCCTCTTCGTATTTCGCGATTTTGGCTTTCACTTCATCGACCGTGATTCCCAGCATTTTCGCGAGATTTTCCGGCGATTCGAGCGCGTTTTGTTTAAGCAGGTTCAGCAGTTCGTTCATGGCTTCGACCCCTAGGTTGATTTAAAAAATTCGTTGGATGGTACCGGTTCGTCGCGCGGCGACCAAACCAAAAAAAACGCCCCGGGGTTCGGGGCGTTTTTCAAACATGCGCGGCTTCGATTAGAAGTCGTACGCGAAGTTGACGCCCGCCCAGACTTTTTCGGCGGCTTCGTAATTCTCTTTCGCGGCGTTCCGGATCGCGCCGCCGTAGGTGCCGGTGTAGGTCAGATTGAAGGTCGCGGTCAGGTTGTCGAGGAGCATGTAGCTGACGTTTCCGTAGAAGTTGTAGTCGTTGAATCCTTTGTCGACGTTTCCACCGTTGGAGGGCGCCGCCCAGTAGTAATCGTTGTAGGAGGTGTTGCCCCAACCCGTGGAGATGCCGCCCTCAACATACAGGTATTCGCTGATCTGGTAGGGAGCGACGACGTCGAACAACATGTAGATGCCGTTGGCTTCTTTCACGTCACCGAAGATGGTGGCGGAAGGAATCACGTAATCCTTGAAGGTGAGCCAGTGCGCCGCGGCGAAGATTTCCGTGGTGGACTTGGAGTTGACGCCATCCGACGAGCCAGGAAGATCTCCATTGGCGGGGAACTGATAGCTGATGACGCCGACATCGAACGAGAAATCGTTCAAATCAAGCGGCAGCGTGTAGGCGAGGGAGAGGTCCAGCTCGGAGAAATCGCCCTGAATGCCTCTGTAGTTTTCGCCGAGGTCGTAATTAGCCCAAACGTTGAAGCTTACGCCATACTGAGCGATGGTGAACTGCGGCTGAAACACCATGTCGTTGTTCAGAACCTGGCCACGCCAAACATACGAGGAAACCAGCGCCGCTTCCACGGACGCTTCAGCTTCGGAGGAGGCCGGTGCTTGGCCAACCATGACCACGTCGTTTTGCGCGCTCGCGATACCCGCGGTCATCGCGGCGACCATACCTACTGTCAAAAACTTCTTCATATCAACCATTCCTCTCAGCTAAACGCTAAAATATTCCATACCGCGCCCATCGCGGTATTTCGCGAAAACTTGCGCCTAAGATTGCACTTGCCCCACGGCGTTGCAACCCATTTCTCGGGCAATGTTACCGGACTTCCCGTATTTAAAAAAACCTATGAAACTAAAGTGTTTTCAAGCCGGCGAACCGCTTATTTCACCGCCGCGCCCGGCCCCATTTCGCCATCGACCGTGACCAGTTTCAAGTCGTCGCCGATGGACGCGGCGAGCAGCATGCCCTCCGACTTCACGCCGCGCAACTTCGCGGGCTTCAGATTCGCGACCACGACGATGGTTTTTCCGACCAGTTCTTCCGGTTT
>JARFRL010000242.1 GCA_029287275.1 Pontiella desulfatans | reverse complement strand
GTTTCGGTGTTCGGCGTCCGGCGGGGCTCCGGGGAGAGCGTCTGGGACATCAAGAAACACATCGGCCATGTCTCGTCTTCCGTTCAGGTCAATTACCGGGTTTCAACGTCGCTGCTGAACGTGGTGGTTTCCGGGCTGCATGATTCCATCGGGATGTACCGGAAGCCTTCGCTGCATGAAATTTCTTGTGCGAAGGAATGGATCAATCTGCTGCGTTTAGGCCATAAGATGGACCGTCCGTCGCGGACCTTGTCGTATGGCGAGCAGCGGCTCGCGCTGATCGCCCGCGCCATGATCAAGCGACCGGCGCTTTTGATTCTGGATGAACCGTGCCAAGGGCTGGATGAGGTGAATCGTCGGACGATATTGAATCTGATTCAGCACATTGGAGCGAACAGCGGAACGACGCTGTTGTATGTTTCGCATCACGCGACCGATCAGGTCCCCTGCATTCAGCGGCGGTTTGAGTTTCCTGAAAAATGAAATAGCCCGTCGTGTTGACGGGCTTCATCGGACCGCGGCGCGGTTAGAATTCGTAGCGAACGCCGAACAGCAGGTTGTGACAATCGATGATAACGTCCAGCTCATTGCCCAAGCTGTCGCGGTATTTGTATTGGTTGGTCATCAGGTACTTGTACTTGAGGTCCAGCACGACGTGCTCGGTGAGGTAGTAGCCGATGCCCGCGCCGACCTGGCCGACGAAGCTGTTCTCATCATGTTTTTCGGATGCCCCGACGGTTCCTTCGATGTTCGCGGCGCCGACGCCGCCCATGATGTAGGGGTTGATTTTACAACGGGGAAAAAAGTCGAGATAGGCGTTGCCCATCAGGGTCATGACGCGGACCTCGTCGCCCATGTCGTCGTCGTTGGACTGATAGGAGAACGCGCCTTCCACGCGCAGGGGCAGGGTTTCGACTCCTTTATCCAGCTTGACGCCCACGAGCGCTTCGAACGCCATGCCGTCATCGTAGGTGGATTTGGGTTGCTCAACGCCGTTGGCCTTGATGGTGGAGTCGTTCAGCGCGCCGTAACCAACGCCCAAACCAATGTATGGAGTGACTTCCGTTCCCGCGACGGCGACGCTCGCGACGGCGAGAAGTGCCAATACTTTCTTAATCATGCTGCCCCCTGTAGGTTTTCAATTTAAAGGATGGATAATATCGATTCCGCGAAGCTTTTCAAGGTTGTTGGATAAGAAACGAGGATTGATGAAACGCGAAAGGTTCATTATAGAATTTGGAAGCTCAGCGACGAACAGGGGGATTCGCGATGCCGAACATGCATAAACTCGAAGTGCGCGACAGCCGCATTCATGGAAAAGGCGTTTACGCCATTGAACCGATTTCCAAGGGCTCGAAGATTGGAACCTATCACGGCGAAATCACCGAGGAGGACGACACCTACGTGTTGTGGATCACCGATGTGGACGGAACGGAATACGGGGTCAACGGAACGTCGGATCTGAAGTTTCTCAACCACTCCCACGCGCCGAACGCGGAGTTCGACGGCGATGAGCTGCACGCGTTGCGGGAAATCGTTCCGGACGAGGAGATCACGTTTCACTATGGTGAAATTTTCGTCGAGTGGCTCGACCAAGCCGCCGAGGGCGCCGTTTAAACCTTGAAGCCGAGCGATTTGATTGTACGCCTCAGCTCGGGCCCCGCGCCGCGCGCGGCGACGGTCGTGTTGCCGAACTCGCGGCGCGTTCGGTAGTTCTTCCGCAGCGCGTCGAAACCGCGGGCGCGGTCGATTTCGCAACGGACGTCCGTCCCGCGGATCAACCGATCGTCGGTTTCGATGTCGTACACCTGGCGAACGATTTCGAGCAGCGCCTCTTCGTCGTCCCGCCCGGTCGCGTCGATTTCGACGCGCGGAACGTCGGGATCTGGCAGCGCGGCCGCGACGTCCCAGTTTTTCTCGATCTCGAAGAAGTTGCGGAGCTCGTTGTAGCAGGCGATGGTGCCGTTGAGTTTGCCTTCGTAGGAGTGGCCCGCGATGTGCGGCGTCGCGAGGTCGGCGAGTTTGAGCACGTCCGACCGGAACGCGGGCTCCGGGCTCCAGACGTCGAGCACGGTCCGCGAAACCGCGCCGCCCAGCTTCGCGTCGAGCAGGGCGTCGTAGTCGCAGACGCTGCCGCGGGCCGCGTTGATGAAGACGGCGCCGGGCTTGAGCTGCTCGAAGAAGACGTAATCGGCCATGCGCGCGGTCGGCCACGGCTTGCGCGTCACCAGCGGTACGTGCAGCGTGACGATGTCGGATTCGGCGAGCACGGTCTCCAGCGGCAGAAAGTCGGGGTCGGACGATCGCGCCGCCAAAGGCGGATCGTTCCGCAGCACGTTCATGCCCAGCGCGTGGCATTTTTTCACGACGCGGCTTCCAACGTTGCCGCAGCCAATGACGCCGATGGTTCGTCCGGAAAGGTTGAAGCCGTGGCGGGCGCGCAGCGTGAGCAGGGCCGCGACGAGGTATTCGGAAACGCTGTTCGCGTTGCAGCCGGGCGCGGCGCACCAATACACGCCGCGCGCCTCGAGCGCCTCGGCGTCGATATGGTCGGTGCCCGCCGTCGCGGTCCCCACGAATTTGACCGGCGTGCCTTTGAGCAGCGCGCGGTCGACCTTGGTTTTGGAGCGGACGATCAGCGCGTCGGCGTCGAGCAGATGCTCGCGGGTGATTGCGCGGTCGGGGACGACGACGGTTTTCCCGGCGTTGGAGAACGCTTCAAGTCCCAGCGAAACGGTTTCGGCGCAAACGATTTTCATGCGATGAGTCTCCGCTTACACGTTGGCGCGCACAAGGTTAATAGGCGGGAAAAGTCAGCGGCCGGAACGGCCTTGGTCGCGGCGCGGGCCATTGCGGTTGGAGGGGTGGTAGGCCGAATGTTGCTTGTGGCGGGCGTGGGTCGAGTTTTTTTTCCAGAGGTGCGGGAACCACAGCTTCGCGGTCATGAGAATGAGCAGGAAGAAGCTGATGAGGCCGGTGATCATCAGGACCAGCACGCCGCGCATCCGATAGTCGCCCGCGCCTTCGTCCTTCACGAAGAAGGAAAGCGCCAGCAGACCGCCCACGATCAGTACCAGAAAGAAACCACCGAGCATCATGGGATGCGGCTTCATGGAGAAGTGCGGCACTGTTCCTCGGGTCATCTGCATCGCGTCGGTTCCTTAAAATGGTGGGCGAGGCGGGACTCGAACCCGCACGCTGTTAGGCACGAGAACCTAAATCTCGCGTGTATACCAATTTCACCACTCGCCCTTTTAAAAAGCGCGTCAGAATCTAGGGACTGGGAGGGGGTTGCTCAAGTTCAAAAGACGTGAGTTTTCCAGATTCTCTGGAGATGGGCGATCGCCGCGGACGGGTCGGGCGCCGAGTTGACGGCGCCGATGACGCAATAGTTCCGCGCGCCGGCTTTGATCAGCGCCGGGAGGTTGTCCGCGTTAATCCCTCCGATCGCGACGCTTGTGATCGGAACGCTCGCCGCGATCCGACCGGTTTCGGCGACGCCCAGCGCCGGGCCCGCGTCGGGTTTGGTGGGCGTGGGGAAGACGGGGCCGATCCCGATGTAGTCGGGCTGTTGCTCGAGGGCTCGCCGCGCCTGTTCCAGATCGTGCGTGGAGAGGCCGAAGATTTTACCCGGCATGTTCCACCGCGCGCGCGCTTCCGAAATGGAAAGATCGTCTTGTCCCAGATGGACGCCGTCCGCGTCGGCTTGCGTCGCGACGCGCGGGTTGTCGTTGATGATGAGGCGCGAGGCCGTGTTCCGCGTGATTTCGCGCAAGCGTTTCGCCATCGCGAGGAAGGCGTCGTCGTCGGCGTTTTTCATGCGCAGTTGAATATAGCGAACGCCTTGTCGGGCGGCGGCTTCGGCGCAGGCTTCGTATCCGGCGACCGGGTCGGTTAGGATGAGGTAGAGTCCGAATGTTTCGTTCATTCGTTTCATTAAGGCATATCGCGCAGCCGCCAGAAACTTCCATTTTCTTAAAACACCGAATTTCTACTTGAATGAAAAACACTTACTACTAAGCTGTTTTTCGTTCAACACTCAGTAGTTCCTTGAAGGGGCGTTGATCAAGCCAACCAGGGGGAGAGCGATGAAAAAATGGGCCTTGTTGATAATCGCGCTGGTAGTTAGCGCGGAAACGGTTCGCGCGGATGAGTATCGGGATTTCTTGAGCGCGGATGGGAAAGCCATGCGCGGCCGGGTTCTGCGATTCGACGCGCGCACGCACAAAGTAACCATCGAACGCGACAACAAGAAGGTGTTCACCGTCCCCGCGTCCGTTTTTTCCAAAGAGGATCAGGATTACATCTTGGAGTGGGAGTTCAACAAGGTGTTCCTGTCCGATAGCAGCTTCAAAATCGAGGCCCAGCGCAAGGCGGTGAAGGACGACGACGAAAGCTATAGCGGCTATGTCCAAGCGAAAAAGGTGGATGTCGCGGGATATGAAATCACGTTGGAGAACCGTTCGACCTCCAAGCTGGAGAATCTAAGCGTCGAATACTGCATTTTTTACGAGCAGGAGCGGCTCAATCGAAGCAAGCAGCTTTGCGAGCAGGGCGTTTACTGCGGAACGGTGGATGTTGGTTACCTGTTGCCGAAATCGGAAAAGGAGTTCATGACCGATTCCGTCAGGGTCTATAAAACCGAGTTGGACGCGGACTGGATTTACACCTCCGGCGCGCAAAACAAGCAGGATGGAGAGGTGCATGGGATCTGGGCGCGGGTTCATATGAAACTCGATTCCGGCGAAACGCTCACGCGCGACTATTGCCTTCCCGACAGCCTGAACAACAGCAGGGCCTGGACGACGACGTCGGAACATGTCGGCATGAACTCGGCCAGTAAAAAGAAGAAGAAAAAGTAACGCGAACCGAGGCCGAGATTCTTGATTAATCAACCGATCTATGGATAACTCGGTGCCGTACCTTTTACCGCAAGGAGCTGTTCATGAATGTGTCGCGTGTTGGGATCATCGTCTTTTTTCTGGGAACGATTTTATTTTCACCCGCCTACTCGGCGCCGCGCGCGTTCGCGTTGCTGGATGGACGGACGATCGAAGCCGAGATCGTTGATTACGACGTCAGGCAGGGCACGGTCACGCTGAAACGGGTGGGCGGAAAGCGCGTTCCGGTGAAGGCCGATATTTTCGTTGAGACCGATCAGCGGTATTTCAAAGAGTGGGACGCCGCGAAAACATTCACCTCGGACGGCCTCTTTAGAATCTCATGCGACGAGGAGGTGCTGGAGAAGAGGAAGGAAGAGGTCTACAAGGATCTGCGGGACACCGAAGGTAACGTGGAAGAGCATCTCATGAAGGAAATCAAGTACGAGGACGTCGCGTACAAGCTTAACTTCCGAAACGGGAATAAAACACCCTTGGACAACATGCGGATGGAATACCGGATCTATTATGAGCAGTCGCGCGAAAGCAGGGACAAGCCGGACGCCGCCCGATTTGTTCTGGCCGGAAAAACGGATCTTCCCGCGCTGCGGGGCGGAGGAACCGCCTCTGTCACGACCGACGCGGCGACGATCTACAACGACAACATCAACAGTATTGACTGGTCGGATGGTTCCGCCCGTGTCGGGGGCGAAGGCGAAGTGAACGGAATCCGGGCGCGACTGTATATCAAGATGGAGTCCGGGGCTGAAATGTCGCGCGAAATAACCTATCCCAAGAATCTTTCCGACAAGGATTATCCATGGAAGGCCGGAACGGGAAGGCCGCCCGCAGCGGTTGGCGCCGCGAAAAAGAAGCAATCATAGCTCCGTTGGCGAAGTCAAAACGGAACGGCGCGCGAGAGCGCCTGTTAAGCCGAGCGGAGAATCCGTTCGACGTCCTCGACTCGCTCGCTTCTCATCAGATTGGCGCGTAGCTCGGCGGCGCCGGGAAAGCCTTTCGAGTAGATCGAATAATAGCGGCGCAGAATGTGGAAGTTCTTGGTGTCGCCCCAGACGCGGCCGAACAACTCGGTATGCTTCCAGAGCATCTCGAGTTTTTCCTCTTTGGTGCGTTCGCGTTGCTCCTCCATGAACAGCCAAGGATTGTTGAAAATGCCGCGGCCGATCATCGCTCCATCCAAACCGAACTCCGCGCACTTCGCCCGCGCTTCTCGAAGCGACTGAACATCGCCGTTCCCGATCACGGGAAGCTCGAGCCCCAGCTGATCGCGCAGGCGCGCCGCTTTCGCGATCTCGGTCCAATCCGCGAGCCCGTCGGACATCTGCTTTTGCGTGCGCCCGTGAATCGTCAACGCCGCGGGTTTGGTTTCCAGCACGTGGCCGATCCATTCCTCCGTCGCCACGGCTTTCAGGCCGATGCGCGTCTTCACGGAAACGGGAAGGTCGGAGGCTTCCTTGCAGGCGAGAATGATTTCTTTCGCGAGCGTCGGGTTCCCGATCATGCCGGAGCAGCTGCCGCGGCGCACGACCTTGGGCACGGGGCACCCCATATTGATGTCGACGCCGTCGAACTCCATTTCCGAGGCGATCTCTTTGATCACCTGTTGGTAATGCTCCGGCGTGTTGCCCCAGATCTGCGCGACGATTTTGACGTTCTTCGCTTTGAGTAGCGCGCGCTCCTCGTCGGTGACGAGCAGGCGATGGATGACGCGCTTCCGGGCTTTTTTATGAACCAGCCCGTCGGTCGAAACGAACTCCGTCATCACCACGTGCAGCGCGCCCGGGTCCGCGACGTTGAGCAACAGCTCGCGCAGCACCGTGTCGGTCACGTCCTCCATCGGCGCCAGCGCGATAATCGGTTGGTCGAATGATTGCCAGAAATTCATCTTGAAACCTGAAACGTGAAACTGGAAACCTGAAATAAGGAACCTGATGTGGAGCTATTTATTTCAAGTTTCCAGTTTCAGGTTTTCAGTTTCACGTTTGTTTTAAGTCGCCTCAGCGACTTCAATAACAAATCCCGCGTCTTCGATCATGCGCTTGTCTTCCTCGTAGCTCTGGCCGCCGGTGGTGAGATAGCCCGCGGTGAACATGGAGTTCGCGGGGTAGAGCGCCAGCGGTTGCAGGTCGCGCAGCGTCGTCTCGCGGCCGCCCGCGATCCGTACTTCCGTCTCCGGAATCACGAAGCGAACCATCGCGAGCGCGCGCAGGCAATCGTTCGGCGCGAGCGGATTGGGCTTGCCCGCGAATTCGGTTCCCGGCCGCGGATCGAGAAAGTTGATCGGCACGGAGTCGACGTCGAGATCCGCCAGCGCGAACGCGAGCTCCACGCGGTCCTTCAGGCTTTCACCCATGCCGAGCAGTCCGCCGCAACAGAGGTCGAGCCCGACCTTCTTCACGATTTTCGCGGTGTTGACGCGGTCCTCGAATTCGTGCGTCGTGACCACCTCGCTGAAATAGTTTTCCGAGGTCTCGAGGTTGTGGTTGAAGCGGTTGACGCCGGACTCTTTCAGGCGGATCGCCTTTTCCTCGGTAAGAAATCCGAGCGAGGAGCAGATCTCGAGATCGGGATATTTCCGTTTGATCTGAATCGCGGCCTCGCAGATGGTTTCGAGCTCGCGCGGCGCGGGAGCGCGGGTGCTTGAGACCACGCAATAGCGTTTCGCGTCGCGGTCGACCGCGGCCCGCGCGCCTTCCACGATGCTTTCGACCGTCTGGAAGTCGTAGCGCTCCACGTCGTTGATCGCGGAGGTCGACTGCGAGCAGAACGAGCAGTCCTCCGGGCATTTCCCGCTTTTCACGTTGCGCAACAAGTGCAACGAAACGGTGTTGCCGAAATGTTTCTTCCGCACGCGGTAGGCCGCCTGCAGCACTTCCAGCAACTCGTCGTCCTTCGATTCAAGAACCGCGAGCGCTTCGTCCGCGGTGATTTCGCCGCCGTCCAAGACGCGGTCGCCGAGTGATTTCCAGTCCATGATCTCTCTCCAAATGGGTTAACGGGGGCGGATATTACCACGGGAATCGGCGTTGTAAACCGATCAAAGCGTAAAAGATGATAAACAAAGTCATGAATACGTTTGACTCCCGCCGACGGGGGAGTACCTTCCGATAGATTCATCGCTAGGGGTGCCCAAGTCAAAGAGGCGGCGGGCTGAGAAAAACCCTTCGAACCTGTTCGGATAACGCCGGCGTAGGGAAGCGAATCTTCCTTCCCGCTCCGTCGTTTTTCCAAACAGAGGAATTTCAACCCAAGGAGCCGGTCATGATTCAGGAAAAACATCAATACAACGATTACGGAACGGATTACCCCAACGCGCGCAAGGTCTACGTGACCGGAAGCCGCCCGGACCTCAAGGTGCCGATGCGCGAAATCAAGCTGACCGACACGCGCAAGTCCGACGGGTCCATCGAGGAGAACCCGCCGCTTCTCGTCTACGACACCTCCGGGCCCATGACCGATCCGAGCTTCGAGCTGGATCTCGAAAAAGGCCTGCCGAAGCTCCGCGCCGCGTGGATCGAGGAGCGCGGCGACACCGATTTGATCGACGCCCGCGGCTATCAGCCCGGCGACGACGGCCAAGGCGGCGACGTCAACCGCGTGCCGTTTCAGTCGCTGGAAAAAACCGCGCGCCGCGCCAAGCCGGGCGCGAACGTTTCCCAGATGCATTACGCGCGCAAGGGAATCATCACGCCCGAAATGGAATACATCGCGCTTCGCGAGAACATGGGCCGGCAGGAAGCCTTTCAGGCGGTTCACATGAAGTCGGAGCACGACTCCGGTTTGTTGACGCAAGCGCAGACCGCGGGCATGCGGCATCCGAACCATCAGCATCCGGGCCAATCGTTCGGCGCGAACATTCCCGATTTCATCACACCCGAATTCGTGCGGAAAGAAGTCGCCGAAGGCCGCGCCATCATTCCCGCCAACATCACCCATCCCGAGGCCGAGCCGATGATCATCGGCCGTAATTTCCTCGTGAAGATCAACGGCAACATCGGCAACTCCGCGGTGAGCTCCAGCATCGGCGAGGAGGTGGAAAAGGTGCAGTGGGCGACGCTTTGGGGCGCGGACACGATCATGGACCTCTCCACCGGAGAAAACATTCACGACACCCGCGAGTGGAACCTGCGCAATTGCCCGGTTCCCGTCGGCACCGTGCCGATCTACCAGGCGCTGCAGAAGGTGGGCGACAAGCCGGAGGATCTGACGTGGGAATTGTTCCGCGACACGCTCGTCGAGCAGGCGGAGCAGGGCGTCGACTATTTCACCATCCACGCCGGCGTGCGGCTGCGCTACGTGCCCATGACCGCGCAGCGCGTCTGCGGCATCGTCAGCCGCGGCGGATCGATCATGGCCAAGTGGTGCGTCTCGCATCATAAGGAAAGCTT
>JARFRL010000170.1 GCA_029287275.1 Pontiella desulfatans | reverse complement strand
TCGATGACCGCGAGGTTGTCGAAAAGCGGTTTCATGTAGGGATCCAACTTGGACTGAATGTCGCCCGGCAGGAAGCCGATGTCTTTGTTGCTGAGCGCGACGATCGGGCGGGCCATCAGGATTTGCCGGAAACTTTTCTTTCGCTTGAGCGCGCCCGCGAGCGCGATCAGCGTTTTCCCGGTGCCGGCTTTGCCGGTCAGGCTCACCAGCCGAACGTTGTCGTTGAGAATGGCGTCGAGCGCGTAGGTCTGTTCCGAGTTGCGCGGCGTGATGCCGAACGCCGGAACCTTGTCCACGTGTTTGATCAGGTTGAGCTCGTCGTCGTAGACCGCCAGCGCGGATTTGCGTTCGCCGCGCAGGATGAGATATTCGTTCGGCACGAGCGGGCGCTTGAGGCTCAACTCGGAAGAGGGAAACTCGTAGGGCGGGGTGTACATCAGATTGATCAGCTCGGGGTTGATGTCATCCTCGATCCGTGTTCCGGTGTAGAGTTGTTGAATGTCGGAAACGTGATCGTTCTTGTAGTCCTGCGAGAGCAGGCCCACGGCTTTGGCCTTCATGCGCAGATTGACGTCTTTGGTCACCAGACAAACCGTGCGGTTCGTGAACTCTTTGGAAACCTGATAGCCGATGTTGAGGATGCGGTGATCCGGTTTTTTCGTGTCGGAGAAATTCGCCGCGATGTCGTCGTCGAACGCGCGGTCGAGTTTGATGCTGATTTTTCCGCGGCCGGTTCCGATCGGCACGCCGCCGTTGAAGAGTTTGTCCTCGGCCAGCGAGTCCAGCGTTCGGGCGAACTCGCGGGCGTGGAAGTTCACCGAGTCGTTTCCCTTTTTGAAGTGGTCGAGCTCCTCCAGAACGGTGATGGGAATGACGATGTCGTGTTCGCTGAATTGGTGGATGCAGCTGCTGTCGTGAAGAATGACGTTGGTGTCGAGAACGAAGATTTTTTTCGGGCTTTGGGATGTCATTGCGGGGTGGACCCTTTCATGGTTCGCGGTGGTTAGGTTCTGGACCAAGGGGAAAATCCCGACCTCCTTCGCATCCCTTGGATCTGGTGGTGTATTCGGCTTTCACAACTAAAATTTTGCTTCACGTTATTGGACAAGTCAACGCGCAATTACGGGTTCCGGCGATCGAAAAGCACAAGATGTTGTGGTGCAGTCGTCTAGATTTACTTTTTCTTGAGAAAGCGGCTGATTTTATGCCGGTTACGGGCCACGAAGGTGTAAAGGGCGTCGAAAGCCGGGCGAAGCAGGGGCCATCCGCTGGGCGCGACGAGCCAGCCAAGGCCGATCGCGCGCCACGCGGCGCGGATCGCGTCCATGCCCGCGACCAGCCCTCCGTCGGGTAAAACCGCGTGGATTCGAGCCTCCAATTCCTTGAAGGACCGACCGGTTTCGGTCGGTTGGAAGTCGGGGTCGCGGATGTCAACGAACCGGAGGCGTTTTTTCCGGTCGCGTTTCTCGAGAAACGCTTTTTTTTCCTGGCAGATTGGGCATTCGCCGTCGTAAAGGATGGTCAGCTTCATGGCTTCGCATCGTGCTTCAGGGCGCGCCGAAATGGAAGGAAATATAGTCCGTCAAAACATTGACTTTAACTTTATAATCTTGCAAGTTGATGTCAACAGGTTGGTTGCGAGTATCTTTGGAGGAATTTGATGAACACGATGGCTATTGTGATCGCGTGCGGAAAGGAAGAGGAAATCGCTCCGGGCACGGAGGCCGCGTTTCTGCCGCTGGGCAATCGACCCATCCTCGGGCATTGCCTTAAAACGCTGGAGGATTGTCCCGACATCGACGGTGTTTTGATCGTGGTTTCGAAAGAGCGCGTCGAATCAACGATGCAGGTCATTAAGCGATTTGGATGCGCCAAGACGCGCGGGATCGTCGTGGGGGGCATCAACCGCTTGAGCTCGTTGCGCACGGTCTTCGGAAAAATCAAGACCGATCCTTCCGTCGTGGTGATTCACGAAGCCTCGCGCCCGTTTGTTTCCAGCACGGTGTTGGCCGAGACCATCAAATGCGCGAAACGCTATGGCTGCGCCATCGCGGCGCATCGCGTGCAGGACGCCACCAAGTCCTCGCCGAAAGGCATGAAGGTTTCCGAGACGCTGGAGCGAAACTCCGTTTGGATCGCGCAAACGCCGCAAGCGTTCAAGACCACCGTGTTGAAGAAGATCATCGACACCAAAACCAAAGGCGTGAAAATCATCGACGACGAATCCGAATTCGTCGGCGGCTCGGCCGAGACGCACATGGTGGAGGCGGGGTACATGAACATGAAGATCCGCAGCAAGGCGGATCTCGCGGTGGCCGCGGCGTTGTTGAACGCGAACCTCGCGAGCTCGGACGCCTCGTCCAGAAACACTCGGATCGCCGCGCCGAGCGTCTAGGTCAGCGCCCGTTCGCCAATCGCAACGCGTTCCTGAATGGAAGGCCCGCGGCGCGGATTTTCTTCTGCGTGGTTTCCATGTCGTACTCCACGCGCCGCATGGTCACCGTGCTCGCCTCGAGATCGTAGATCACGTACGCGGATTTCGGGTCGCGGTCGCGGGGTTGGCCGACGCTGCCGACGTTGATCAGGTATTGGCATCCCGGCCGGATATGCAGCGTTTCGTAGAATCCTTTTTCAATGGTTGGCCCTTTCACGAACGCGAGCGGTACGTGGGTGTGCCCGAAAAAGCAGACGTTGTTGAACTGGTTCCGGAAATTCGCGTCCGCGGCCTTGCGTTTGAAAATATAGTTCCATCGGTGCGGGTTGCTCAAGGAGCTGTGCACGATCGTGAAGCTCTCGATGTCGATGATGAGCGGCAGATGGCGGAGATGTTTGCGCTCGAACGGCGAAAGTTGTTTGCGCGTCCAACGGATGCTTTTCTGCGCCATCGGCGTGAAGAGCTCCATCGATTCGTTGCAGGCCGCGTAGTAGTCGTGGTTGCCCTGGACGATCTTGCACTTCAGGCTACGGATAATCTGCAGGCATGCTTTCGGGTCGGCGTTGTAGCCCACCACGTCGCCCGTGCACGCATAATGCGTCACGCCGTTTTCCTCGGCGTCCTTGAGGACCGCTTTCAGCGCCTCGAGATTCGCGTGAATGTCACCTAAAATCGCGTATTTCATTAAAAAGAAATTCCAAATCGTTCAAACTCGCCCGTGGCCGTTTCCCATCCGACGCGCTCGCTGACGATGTTTCGCCTCAGCCGCGACGCCCTTACGTCGTTCAGAAAACCAACCAACTCCACTTCCGCTCCTTCCGCCACCACCTCAACGTCGCCATCCCACAGATTGCGCGCGAAGCCGGTCACGGCGTACCGCTCCGCCGCGTGGCAAACCTCGTAGCGAAAACCGACGCCCTGAACGCGGCCGGAAAACAAAACACGCATTCGTTTGATGGCGACAGCGGAACTCATGCCTCTTTTTATATCTTATCCCGCTAGACGCGACAAAGCGCCATTACCGTAAAAAAGAAGTTCTCGCGCGCGCCGAAACATGCAAAATCGGTCCTGTGGCGAACAGAGCGCGCCGCGGCTGATTCGCGTGGATTTAAACAAGGAGTGGTGATGGAACACGAACGTTTCGAACAAATCTACAAAGAGGGAAACCCACCGTGGGAACATGGAACGCCCGACCTTAATCTGGAGCGGATGCTGGCGCGTTTCCGCATCGAGCCCTGTCGCGCGCTGGATCTGGGGTGCGGCATGGGCAACAACGCGATCTGGCTCGCGCGCGCCGGCTTCCGGGTTCATGGATTCGATCTCTCCGAAACCGCGGTCGAAAACGCCATGGTTCGCGTCGCGGCGGCCGGCGTGAGCTGCGATTTCCAGGTGGGCGATTTTCTGACGGATCAGGTGGATGGCGCGCCGTTCGGACTCGTGTTCGATCGCGGCTGTCTGCATTGCGTTCCGGAGCCCGTCGACCGCGTTCGGTTCGCGGACAACGTCGCGGAGGTTTTGGACGAGGGCGGCTTTTGGCTGTCGCTGATGGGAAACGCCGACGAGCCCGAACGCGAGGTCGGCCCGCCGCGCATGACCGCGCGGCAAATCGCGGAAATCGTCGAGCCGCGTTTTGAAATCCTTGTCTTGGAAGCGGGCTTGTTCGGCGGCCATCAGGACGATCCGCCGCGCGCGTGGATCTGCCTGCTGAAAAAACGATGAGGGTTTACGCTTCGGGGCGCGTGAAGACCGGCTTGGACGGCGAGGACATCTCGGCGTTGAACGCGTAGCCCGCCTCGGCGAAATCGAGCAGACCCTCGGCCGATTCGACGCGATGCCGGACGATGTGCCGCGCCATCATGCCGCGCGCTTTTTTCGCGTGAAAGCTGATGATTTTGTAGGTCCCGTTTTTCTCGTCTTTGAAGACCGGGGAGATGATTTCCTTGTTGAGCGCCTTCTTGTCGATCGCGTTGAAATACTCGTTGGACGCGAGGTTGACCAGTAGCTCGCCCTTGGTCTGGTTCAGCTCTTCGGTGATGGTCGCCTTCCAGAACTCGTAAAGATTCTTGGCGCCGCGGGTGGCCAGGGGGCGGCCCATTTCAAGGCGATAGGGCTGAATGAGATCGAGCGGCTTGAGCAGCCCGTAAAGTCCGGACAGCACGCGCAAGTGATTTTGAGCGAAGGTAACGTCGCGCTTTTTCAGCGTCGTCGCGTCGAGCCCGTCGTAGACATCGCCCGTGAACGCGAAAATCGCTTGCTTGGCGTTTTCGAGCGAGAAGGGCGCGTTCCAGTCCTTGAAGCGTTGGCGATTCAGCTCCGCGAGCTTCTCGCTGACGTCCATGAATTCCATCAATTCGGCTTTGGA
>JARFRL010000168.1 GCA_029287275.1 Pontiella desulfatans | reverse complement strand
GCCAAACGGTCTGGTAGGGCTCGAACGGAACCACTTTTCCGTCGCCCATGTAGCGACGGCCGGAAAGCAGATCGTGGCAGGCGTCGCACCGATTCAGTCGGTAGAGCCGGTCGTCGATCAGCAGCTCCTGGTATTGATCCGAGAAATTGCTGACGCACACCACGCGCTCGTCGTCCCACTCGCGTTCCAGCGCGAACCACTCGCTCCCGAGATTCACGACCGTCTGCGCCGCGTCGGGATGAAACACCTTGTGCTGCGAGCGGCACGCCAATCGGCGAGTCAGCTCCTTCATCGCGCGCGCGGCGGGCGTCGACGCGTCGGCGAGTTTTTCCTCGAGCTCCGCTTCGTTCCATTTGAGCCGGTTGATGGTGCGGGCGCGGCCGGTTTCCTCGACGCCCGCCAGATTGTTGCGCGTCGCGGTCAGGCTGTGGAAATAAAGCGCGGGCACGCCGCGCAGCGCCATCGCCACGGTCTGCGAGCAGAGGAAGCGCGCGAGGTGCGCGTCGGTCACGGTGTTCGGATCGTCGCCCAGCGCGTCGAAATAGGTGATGTTCATTTCGTACGGACTTTCGGTTCCATCCGCGTTCGCCTTCATGGAAACGTGGCCGCCGAGTTCCTTCATCCGCGCCGCGAGTTTCATGAGTTCCTCGTTCGGCACGATCCCTTGCAACGGCCGAACGCCGACGCCGTCGTGCGACGCGGTGAAATTGAAATAGGTGCACTTCGCGGGCAGCTCGTTCAACGACGCGGCCCAGTTGGTGAGGTAGGTCGAGTCGCCGTTGATCAATCCATGCAGCAACAGCGGCGGCAGACTGAACTGATAAACCATGTGCGCCTCGTCGCCGTCGCCGAAGTAGGAGATGTTTTCCTCGTGCGGCACGTTGGTCTCCGTGAGCAGCACGACTTCCGGCGCGACCATGTCGAGCAGGTCGCGCATCAACTTCACCACTTCGTGGGTTTGTTCGAGATGGATGCAGGAGGTGCCGATCCGCTTCCAGAGATACGCGATCGCGTCGAGCCGGACGATCGTCGCGCCCTTGGCCACGTAGAACAGCAGAATGTCGAGAAACTCGAACAGCACGTCCGGGTTCGCGAAGTTGAGATCCATCTGATCGTCGCTGAAGGTGGTCCAGACGTGCGTGTCGCCATGCTGCGTGTGCACCGGCGTGAGCAAGGGCAGCGCCCGCGGCCGAGTGACGGCGGAGAGGTCCTCTTCCGGATCGGCCTCGATGAAGAAGTCGCGGTACGGCGCGATGTGGTTGACGAAGTCCGCGAACCACTTGCTCTTGCGCGAGCAGTGGTTCAACACCAGATCATACATCAGCCGGAAGCCGTGGCCGAGCTCCTCCACGTCGGCCCAGTTGCCGAGCTTCGGATCCACCAGGCGGTAATCGATCACGGAGAAGCCGTCGTCGGAGGAATAGGGACAAAACGGCAGGATGTGCACCGTGTTGATCGCCCCGCTCAGATGCCGATCCGAGAAGCGTTTCAGCACCGCGAGCGGCGCCTCGCCCTCGGCCTGGATCATGTCGCCGTAGGTGATCAGCACCGCGGAGGTTTCGTCCCACGGGTCGGCGTCGCTGAAGCCCTCGAGCCCCACGCCGTAGCGCCCGACCAGCGCGACCATGCGCTCGAGCAAATGCTCGACCTGGCTCGGCCCATAGAGCCGGTTGAGGCGGATTCGCATGCGTTCCAGCGCGTGTATGTCCAGATTTTTGATCATGTCTCCAACCCCTTGATGTTGGTGATGAGCGTGCGCAGACTGCGCCGTAAAACGGAATAGCTGTAGAAGCGGTTCGCGACCGCGTAGTTGTGTTCGACCGTGACGCGCCGGTAGACCTCGTCCTCGAGCAAGCGCCGAACGTCGTCGATCACCTGTTTGGTGAGATACCCGTCCATCAGCGGAACGCGGAAGCCCTTGGGCTCGATGTCGCGGGCGAAGATCGAGTAGCGGTTGATGAGGATCGGGATCTTGAAATAAACCGCTTCCAAGAACGCGTTGCCGAATCCTTCGTACAGGCTGGGATACGTCACGAAATCGACGAACGGATACAGATCCCACAGCGTGTACATTTTCTTTCCGTTCGAGTTTTTCTGCCGGATCTCGCCAATGCGGTCGTCGATGATGCGCATGTCCACGCCGGAGTCGCGCGCCAGTTCCTCGAGCATGTGCTGATATTCATAGCCCTCATCGCCGGCCGAGTGCGAGATGACCAGCTTCATCCGCGGATCACCCAGCGTCTCGAGCAGTTTGATGGAATGCTCGATGCCTTTTCGCGGCACTATGCGCGTCGGCTGCAGAATCAAAATGTCGTCCTCCGCGAAGCCGAGGTCCGCGCGCAGGCCCTTGGTGTAGGCGTCCGGCCGCGGCGGTGGCGTCTCGAAATCGAACACGTTGGGAATCAATTCGGAGGACAGCCCTTTGCGCCACGACAACTCCTCGCGGGCGGCCTGGTTGATCACCACGTGTAGTAGTTCGTCGTCGCGCGGCGGGAACGCCATGTCGAGAAAGTCGGGCACGCCGTACACCGAGAAGCGGACGCGCTCCCAATAGAAGTCGTGATGATGCGCGATGGAGGGGATCCGCGTTTCCGCCAGAAACTCCGTGATGGCCACGCCCAGCGGAACATGCATTGGAATCGTCAGCGCGTTTTGGAAGATCATGATGCGCAGATCGAACCGGTTGACGAATTCGTAGAGCGTCGTCTTCAGATATTCCGCCATGTCGCGAATGCGCCGGCTCACGATCGGGTCGCGGAAGCTCTTCCCCCAGATGCGCTCGTTGAGCCAAACATTCTCGGGATGCTCGAAATGCGCCTCGGGAACGCAGTAGCTCACGTCCGCCGCGCGGTCGAGACGACCGGCGTACCAGAAGCTCCGAAATTCATGATCCCACAACACCTTCGCCCACTTCGCGCTTTCCAGGGAAACACCGTCGGTGCCGGAAAAACGCGTTGAAACAAATCCGATATTTTCGCTCATGATCGCCCCTGAATTGTTACGAAAAGCATAACGACGCGGTCCCGCTTGGAAAGGACAATTTGTTTTTATTAGCGAACGATCGAAATATAACGACTCGCCGTTTGCCTTCGTTGGCCGGTCTCTCTAAACTCCGCCAACACTTTAATTGAGGGAATTCATGAAAACCGACTTCACCAACATCGAAGAAATTCTGGCGTCGCTTCCATCGCTGCCGGACAAACTCACCGCCGTTCAGGAAACCCTGATCGCGAACCTTATCATGCTCAGCGAAATCCCCGCGCCGACCTTCGAGGAAGAGGCGCGCGTCGCGCTGCTGCTTCAACGCCTGGTCGAATGCGGACTCGACAACGTCTCCTCCGACGAAGCCGGCAACGGCGTCGGCGTCATCCCCGGCAAAGACCCGTCGCGCAACATCCTGCTCGTGGCGCACGCCGACTCCATCTACTCGAACCGCGTCGACCACGCGCTGAGCGTGCTCGCCGACGAGATCGTCGGGCCGGGCGTCGCGGACAACAGCCTCGGCATGGCGGTGCTCGCGACGTTGCCCACCATTTTCGAGGCGCTCGGCATCCAGCTCGACGCGAACCTCGTCCTGCTCTGCAGCACCAAGGGCCTGGGCCGCGGCAATCTGGACGGCCTTCGCTTCTTCATGGACAACAACAAGATTCCGTTCGAGGCCGGCATCTGCGTCGAGGGCGAGAAACTCGGCCGCCTCAGCTACACCGCCGAAGGCATGTTCCGCGGCCACATCTCCTGCAAGCTCTCGGAGGAACTCGACTGGCAACGCGTCGGACAAAACAGCGCCATCATCGCGCTCAACGACGTCATCAACCGCATCCTGGAAATTCCCATACCCCGCCGGCCGAGCACCTCCATCGTGCTCGGCGCCATCCGCGGCGGAAAGAGCTACAACGTCATGGCCACCCAATCCAGCCTGCGCTTCGAGGTCCGCAGCGAGGACGCGGACATGGTGCGCGCCATCCGCGAGCGGATCGACGCCATCATCGCCGACGTCGCCTCCTCCCACAGCGCCGAAATCGAGTTCACCGTCGTCGCCTCCCGCGAGCCCGGCGGCATCGACGTCACCCACCCGCTGGTCAAGAGTTGCCGCCAGGTGATGGAAGCGCTCGACGTGCGGCCCACCATTCGCCCGAGCATGTCGGAGGTTTCCGAGCTCATCGCCCGCGGCCTGCCGTCCGTCACGCTGGGCATCACCGAAGCCAGCAACCTGCACGACCTCAACGAAACCATTCGCATCAACCCCATTTACACCGGATTGGCGCAGCTGCTCGCCATGCTGTTCGCCATCGACGGAGGATTCTGTAATGAAACTGAATGACTGGATCAAAAACAACACCATCCACCACTCCCAATTTTGGGACCTTAAAAAACTGGTGGAGGAAAAAGAAAAGCAAGGCCTGAAAATCTCGCTCTGCCTTCCCACGCTCAACGAGGAAAAGACGATCGGCAAGGAGATCGTCATGTTCAAGTCCGAGCTGATGGATCGCTATCCCCTGATCGACGAGATCGCGGTCATCGACTCCGGCTCGACCGACAACACGCGCGAGATCGCCGCGACCTTCGGCGCCGACGTCTACCTCTCCGCCGAGATTCTGCCGCAATACGGCGAGAAGAAAGGCAAAGGCGAGAACCTCTGGAAAGCGGTCTACGAACTCACCGGCGACATCATCGTCTACGTCGACGCGGACATCAAAAACATCCATCCGCGCTTCGCCTACGGTTTGGTCGCGCCGCTGATCTACCGCCCGGAAGTGCATTACGTGAAAGCCTTCTACGACCGACCGCTCGCGTTCTCCCAAGGCGTTCGCCCCTCCGGCGGCGGCCGCGTCACGGAAATTCTAACGCGCCCGTTGTTCTCGCTCTTCTTCCCCGAGTTGACTGGACTCGTGCAGCCGCTCTCCGGCGAATACGCCGTGCGCCGCGAAGTGCTCGAAGCCATCCCGTTCCCCATCGGCTACGGCGTCGAAACCTCGCACCTCATCGACGTCTATGAAAAATGGGGCATGGAAGCCATCGCCCAGGTCGACCTCGACCAACGCGTGCACCGCAACCAGGAAACCCGCGACCTCGGTAAAATGGCGTTCGGCATCCTGCGCGCCTTCCTCTTCCGCGCCGAGGCGCTCGGCGTCATCGGCACCCTGCCCGAGCTCAGCACCGTGCTCAAGCAGTTCCAGGCGCACGACGAGGAATTCGAGCAGATCTCCCACACCATCGTGGAGGAAGAACGTCCCCCCATGCTCGAACTCCCCGAATACCGCGAGAAATTCGGAATCAAATAATGGCGGACAAACTCGCGGTCGCGGTCCTGCATTACCACCTGCGTCCCGGCGGCGTGACGCGCGTGGTCGAGCGCGCCGTGGAATCGCTCGGCGACGAGGTCGACATCCTCTGCCTCAGCGGCGAAGCGCCCGCGGCCGGCCAGCCGCTCGTTCCGCTCACCGAACCCTTCCACGCGCTGGAATACAACGACGGAGCGCCCCTCCCCAACGAGGAGCAACTGTTCGACGACCTGCGCTTCACCGCCCGGAGCCTACTCGGAAAAGATCCCGACATCTGGCACGTCCACAACCACTCGCTGGGCAAAAACGGCTTCACCCCCAAATTCGTTTGGGCCCTCGCCAAGGCCGGATGCCGCGTGCTGCTGCAACCGCACGACTTCGCCGAAGACGGCCGCGCCGCGAACTATCGCCTGCTCAACGAACAGCTCGGCGACGCCTTGAACACCACGCTCTATCCCACCGCGGACCACGTCTGGTACGCGCCCATCAACTACCGCGACAAATCCTTCCTCGAAGCCATCGGCGTGGCGAACGTCCACGAGCTGCCCAACTCGGTCACCCCCCACCCGGCCGGCGACCAACCCGCCGCGCCCGCCAAAACCATCGTCTATCCCGCCCGCGCCATCCGCAGAAAAAACCTCGGCGAATTTCTCCTCTGGAGCCTGCTCGCGCCCGAAGGCTACCGCTTCCAAAGCACCCTCGCCCCCCAAAACCCCAAATGGCGCGGCTACCACGACGACTGGGTCGCGTTCGCGAAGGAGCTCAACCTGCCCGTCGAATTCGACGCCGGCCGAAAACACGATTTCGCCGCGCTCGTGCGCGACGCCGAAGCGCTCATGACCACCAGCGTGCAGGAAGGCTTCGGCCTCGCGTTCCTCGAGCCATGGCTCGAAGGCAAAACCCTCATCGGTCGCAAACTCCCCGAAATCACCACCGACTTCGAAGACGAAGGGCTCGACCTGTCGTCGCTCTACGCCGAGCTGCGCGTTCCGCTCGAATGGGCCGGCGCGGACGCGTTTTTCGAGAAACTGGAAACCGCGCTGAAATCCAGCCGGGCGGACTACGGAAAACCATGGCGCGCCGAAACGCTCGAGGAAACCAAGGCCGCGTTGATCATCAACGGAAAAATCGATTTCGGCGTGCTCGACGAGGAATCGCAAAGAAACGTCATCCGCCATCTGGTCGAACACCCGGCGGATCGCGCCCAACTGCCCGCCTTCACCACCGACACCAACCCAAGCCAAATTGAAGGCAACCGAAACGTCGCGGTCGATCGATACGGCCCCGCGGCCTATGGCCAACGCCTGCTCGGCCTCTACCGCCAACTCGCCGCCACCGAACCCGGCCAAGTCGACTCCGCCGACGCGGCCGCCCTGCTCGATCAATTCCTCAAGCCCGCCCGCTTCAACCTGCTCCGCGCCTGACACGTTCCGCGCCCACGCCTTCCTTTGCCGCCGTATCGCCGCCATCATGGCGGCCCCGTGGCGCGGACAGCGCGTGCTGCTTTTTTATTTTTCGCAGGGCCGCGAGGAACCGGTCCAGATCGGCCGAGACCTTTCCATAGAGCGTCGGAGCCTCTTGTCCAGAAAAAGCAAGCGCGACAGCATTTGAGCCCGTCTCAATAACATCCAAAATGCGGAATCGACATCTGTACGCAATACGATACCATATTGCGTACATCTAAGGAGTAAACCCATGCAACGATTAATTCTAGATCAAGATATTAAACCCATGTCTGAGTTCCGAGCACACACCGCGGCCTGCATCCGGCAAGTTCAGAATTCAAAGCGTCCCGTCGTTATTACACAACACGGGAAAAGCGCGGCTGTCCTGATCGATGTTTCAGAATTTGAAGCAATGTCTCAAAGGCTGGAAGTTTTGGAAGATATTGCCTTGGGAGAATCCATGATTGACGAGGGAAAAGGTATTCCTCATGACAAAGCCAAAGAAATGATTCTGAAGAGCATATCGAGATGAAGATTCAGTGGTCGCCCCTCTCAATTGACCGTATCAGCGAAATTTCAGATTACATTGCCCAAGATAGTCCAATGGCCGCGGAACGCTGGGTTCATTCGATTTTTGACAGAGTCGAGCAGGTTAAAGATTTTTCAAAAAGCGGTCGTTCCGTCCCCGAAATCAACAGAAAAGATCTTCGAGAATTAGTTATAGCCAACTATCGAATAATTTACCGAATCGAACCAAAGATAATCTCTATTTTGACCGTTAGACATTGTCGTCAAATTCTTCCTGATGAGGACATAGATGATACGGAAAAATAAAATCTGACAGAACCACCCTTAAGTCCTTTTGAGTGAAGCCGAAAATCCCCGCGCCTCAATCTTCGTGTTTTTCAAACCACCACTATCGTTTGAACGATCCAACCGGGTCTCGATTTGCGCCGAAATCGTTTCCTATTCGGTCTCAATCATATTTCCGCGCGCGCACCCCCACCCCAACGAAGCGCGGGGAGCCAAGCTGAAAGCGTGGAGTTTCGAATCCGCGTATCGCGCGATCGAAACGGCGCGCCCTCCATTTTTCAAGCGGCTCGTTCCTTGATCGTTCCAGCGCGTTCTCGCTGAATGGACCGGCGAGCCTCGCGTGACTCAGCCCGCGGGGTTTGATCAACTCGTTCCGACAAAAAAAAACGCGCCCTCGTTTCCGAGGACGCGCGGTGTTGGTTGGGAGGTAAC
>JARFRL010000474.1 GCA_029287275.1 Pontiella desulfatans | reverse complement strand
CACGCTCCCGCTTCCATCAAGATTGAAATTCTCTTTCTGGTAGTAGAACAGCACCGCTTTATCGCCGGCGTTTTCATCGCCAATGGCGAAAAACTCCACGGTGAGATCTTGACGGTAAAGCTTGTTGGATTCCTGCTTGATTCTGCAGTTGAACGAAAACACCGTCTGCCGCGGTAGCTCGTTGTTATTGTAGGTCGGTGGATAAGAGCGCTGGCTACTTGTTTTCGCGAACTCCACATCAAGGCGGGGTGGATTAATCAGCTCCATATAGAGCAGATCATCCGCTCCGAATTCCGACTCCGGGATTTTCGTTACCTTGCCTTTGATTGTTTTAAGAGACACCTGACCGCCGGAGAACGCCACGAATTCAGCCTCGACCGTTCGACCATTTTTAAATGTCCACACATGCATTTCCGCCAAAGTGGAAGCGCACACCATAATTCCCGCGAAAGTTAGTAAGAGCTTTGTCATGATAAATCCTATTAAAAATCTCTGAATACGGGTCCGTTGGTCAGAATGCATTCTCCCTCAGGCAGAAGCTTATAGATCTCTTCAAGTTGATCCCGACTGAACTCCTCTGTTTTAAACGCCGGAAGTAGCGGGCCGCCTTGGCGGGTTGTTTCATATTCCTCGCCCTCGACTTCCACCAGCAGAATGATCCCCATTTCTCCTCCGGTATACTCCCCGAAGATCACTTTCATGTCTTTAGGTTCACCGGCCTTGAGATCGATCCATTCACCAACTTTCATCTGCTGGTTTCCGACGAAATATTTGTCGGATCGTCCCATGTCTGGAGACGTCCAGTGGCGCAAGAAATCAAGACGTCCGTCCCATCCGTTAATCAGCGCGGTTTCACCATCGACCGTCACGACGCAATACGCGTCGCCCGTTCCCCAAAAACGAAACCGGATATCGTCTTTATAGACCAGTTTGCCGTGGTATTTGACCAAGAAGAAGAAACTGGAGGTCTCAGGCGAGCCATATAAGTCGGGGGCCATGGGCGACATGATTGGAGGAATCAGAAAGTGCGTGGTGTAGAGCTTGTTGGGCGCGCGATAATAACGACCAAGAATGGATTCCTTCATGTTGGAACGGGCCAACTGCCCGACTATCGTCATGTAGGGATCCTGTTCCATGGAAATGGTTCCTCCACGGCGATCTCTCTTTAAATCATAAAACGTTCCCGCGAAGTCGTTGCCAATGGACTGGCCGCCGCCAAAAACGGAAACCTCGCCCAAATCAGGCATAATATCAAAACCGCCAATGCCTCCACCGAGACCTTCCCCCATCCCCGACATTTCCGGAAGCTGAATGTCCGGCATGTTGGCGCGCCTAACCTTGGTGACGATGCGCGTGGTCGATTTGGGTTTGGACGTCTTCTTGACCTTAACCTTCGGCTTCTTGAGCTTCATCTTAGGACGGTCGACCGGCGCGGGAGGAACGAATTTCTTCTCCTCCTTCTGAACCACGGTGAACACAACCAGCAATCCGGCCGCCGAAATCGCGGCCGCGTGGATCAATAAACTGATAATAAAACCGCTGGGAGCCCCTTTGCTGACGTTTTTAGGGCCACTAAGTTTCTTCTTCATACCGTACTACCTCGCATAACTAATAAAACACCGCGAACACCCGCGTTTTTCGGTTTCGCGAATCAAGTTTGTGACCCGTGCGTCGTCTTAATGTGATGGCGAAAAACCAACCCTCCCACATCAAGAAACGCGCATCTACACGCCCGTACCACTAGAGCGAATCGAAACCACCAATAAACACGTTAAAAAATAGCGCCTTAGCGTATGAAAAAAAAGAAAAATGCAAAAAAACCCTACCTGCTGACTGTTGCACGCGTTACATCGCGGCATGTAGGCGCAAGACTTGTCGCATGTCATGAACAGATTCAGATTTCGAAATCGGACCGTATCGAACGATACTCCTTGGTGCTTCCTGAAATCTCCGCGAGTGGAAAACTAATCATAAGAAAACTCTTTATTTGTCAACCTGCCTCAATGGACTATGGACGCCTATGGAATCCCTCGACGACCTATTCATCCCGTACGCCGAACTGGAAACGAAAACACGCGCGCTGATGACGAACCTGTTCAGCGACAC
>JARFRL010000441.1 GCA_029287275.1 Pontiella desulfatans | reverse complement strand
GTCCTCGGACGGGCGATAGGTGATCGCGGCGTCGACGCCGCCCATGTTCAGGTCGCCCAAATCCGTCGCGGCCCACACGCCGCCCGCCGCGGTTTGGGTCCAGTCCGAGGCGTCTTCGAGCCGGCGATAAAACCCCGCGACCGACCAGTCGAGGCTGGCCGAAAGAAATTGTCGGAACCCAAGCTCCGCGTTCTTCGAGCGCTGCTGGTTGAGAAACGCATTTCCGACGCGGTAGGGATCTGAATAGTAGAGGGTTTGATAGTCGGGTTGTTGCTCGGTTTCGGTGTAGGAAAGATGAACGGAGCTGTTGTCGCCCGCGAACCAATCGACGCCTAAAACGGGCAGCCACTCCGCGGCCTCGTCCGTCTGGAAAACGCTGTTGAGTCCGGCCTTGACCGTGAACCGTTCGAGCCGCGCTTCCGGCAAAACCAGCACCGAGCCGCGGGTCCGCTCGTCGCGCGCGTCGCCGCTGACGCGTTCATGTTCCAGCTCGCCGCGCAGATTCAGCGCGAGGTGCTGCACCTCGATGGTGCGGCCTTCCAGCGCGACCGCCATGTCGCGCGAGGTGACGTCGCTTTTAAACAGAGCGGACGGCAAAGCATATTGATCCTGAAGATCGCGGTAGTAAGCGCTCGCGCGAACGTACGAGTCTTCCAGGTCGCCCTTGGTCGCGCCCGCGAAAATCAGCCCGTCGTCGAGCTGTTGCTCCGCGTAGACGGTCGAGGGAATTCCATCATACCCCTGGGCGCCGAAGCGCTTCGATTGGTTCGCGGCCAGCACGTCGAACATCCAGTCGTTTTGAAAGAACTGAAGAAACGCGCCGCCGGTGAAGCGTTCGAGATCGTTCGCGTCGGAATCAATCCGCCGCGCCTTTTCCCAGTCGAAGTAGCCGCCGACGTTTTCGCCGCTTCCATACGCGGTCGCGCGGTAGCGCTCCTCCGTTCCGGCGCCCACGGAGAGCAGACTCTCTTTGGCGCGCGGCTTCGTGTCGTAGGCCGCGGTGCCGACGAGGTGCCCCGTCGCGTTGTCCAGCCCGCGCCGAACCTTCGGCGCGGTCAGCAAGCCGCTCAGCACGGGAAGTTCCGCGTTGTGATGAGCCGACCACGGGGATTTCAGGTTCACGCCGTTGATCGACAGGCCGGACCCGGTGTACGCGCTTCCGCGGATGGAGAGATCGTGTCGCGCGAGCCCTTGCGCGTTCACCAGAACCTCGGGGTCGTTCATCAGGCCTGCTTCAATGGTCCGCCCGTCAGGAAGCTGGGCGCTCGCCGCGAGCGCGGCCGCGGAGAACAGAAGCGTGACCGCGCCGCGCATCAGCAAAATTCCTCGATGGTTTGCTGGAGGGCGAAGACCGCTCCGCGCAGTTCGTCGTCGGAGATGATCAGCGGGGGCATGAGGTAGAACATGGTTCCGAGCGGCCGGAATAAATACCCCTGCTCGAAAAGCGATTGCTTCATCTTCGCGATCAGTGGTTTGGTTTCCGGCTTAAGCTCAACCACGCCGATCATACCGAGGAACCGCAGCTCTTTCACGCAATCCATTTCAGCGAATGGTTGCATCCAGTCCTTCATCTTCTCCGCCATTTCCGCGCCGCGTTCCACCGTATCCTCGGCTTCGTAGATGTCGAGCGCGGCCAGCGCGGCGGCGCAGCCGATCGGGTGGCCGGCGAAGGTGTTGCCGTGGTAGAAGGTGTGGTCGGTCTCGCCCGCGTCGGAGAAGGTGTCGTAGAGTTCGTCCTTCACGATCGCGGCGCTCAGCGGCATGTAGCCCGCCGTTAGCGCTTTCCCAACGCAAACGATGTCCGGATCGATGTCGGCGTGGTTGAACGCGAAGCGTTTGCCGGTGCGGCCGAAGCCCATCGCGACCTCGTCGATGATCAACAGCACGTCGTTCTCCGCGCAACAATAGGCCAGTTGTTTCAGATAGCCCGCGGAATAGATCTTCATGCCGGCGGAGCCCAAACAGAGCGGCTCGACGATCACCGCCGCGAGCGTGTTCTTGTGCCGCTCAATCACCGCCTTGCTCGGGAGGAATCCATCGGGATCCTCCGCGGTCGGAATCGGGAAGGGGAGTTTGGCCGGATGCGATACCGCGCGCTCGAACGGCTTGTGGAAATCATCGACGAATCCGGCGCCCAACGCGCCCATCGAGTCGCCATGATAACCCTGATCCATGCCGATGATCCACGTTTTGTCCGGTTGGCCGACGTTGTACCAATATTGAATCGCGATCTTCAGCGCCGCCTCCACCGCCGAGCAGCCATCGCTCGCGAAAACGGAATGACGGTCCGGCGTCGGCATCAACTCCGCCAACCGTTCGGCCAGCGCGAGCACGCTCGGATGCGTTAGACTGCCCGTGATCGAATGTTGCAAGACCGCGGCCTGCTCCTGAATCGCCTTCACCACTTTCGGATGCCCGTGGCCCAGCGCGACCGCCCACCAGCTCGAAACGATGTCGACGTATTTGTTTCCCGCGTCGTCGAACAGATAAATCCCCTCGCCGCGCGCGATGTTCAAGAAACCTTTTTCAATCGCCGAAAACGGGGTGTAGGGATGGAATATTTTATTCATGATGGATCCGTTTTAAATTGAGAAGCCACGGGCTCGCGCCGCCGGATAGTTAGCGTGGTTTGTCGGGTTTTCGCAAGAACGCTTTTAACAATAGGGGAGCGGAAAGGATGAGCAGGCCGGCCAGGATGCCGGGCATGCCTTCGTAGATCGCCGTTTGCCAACCCAAATATCGCCAGAGCATGGCCACGCCGAGTCCCGCGAACATGGCGGTCAGGCTAAGGCGTTGTCCCGGTTTTCCTCCGAAGCAGAGAACGAGCAGGAGCGGCGCGAACGCGCTGGCGAGTCCCGACCAGGCCATGATGACCAGGCTGAAAACACTCTGCTTGTTGAATAGCGCCCAGCTCAGGGCCAGGGCGCAGATCAGGCCGGTGCCGAGTTTGAGCAGGCGGGGGTTTTCGATGTTGTGCGGCAGCAGGTCGTGGGTCAAGGCGGAGGAGCAGCTCAGAACCAGGGAATCAGCCGTCGACATGGTGGCGGCGAAGATGCCGGCGAGGACGAGGCCCACCAAAAAAGGCGGGAGCAGATCCATCGCCATCATCGGCAGCGCGAGTTCCGCGTCGAAGCCGCCCGGGTCGGCGAGGTGGACGCGCGCCAGCATGCCAACCGCCGTCGCCATGGCGTAGAAGGCGATGAACCAGATGTAGTACCACAGGCGCGCGCGGTGCATTTTGGAGGAATCGTCAAGCGCCATGAAGCGGATCATGATGTGGGGTTGTCCGATCACGGAAAGCCCCGCGAAGCCCCAGCTGACGGCGAAGAGGATGCCGCCCAGAATGCCGGGCACGACCAGATTTTTCGGGAAGAGATCGAGGAATCCATCCACCTTCCCCATCTCCGTGATCGCGGGCGATAGCCCGCCGAGGGAGGTGGTCGCGACCACGAGGAGCACGCCCATGGCGAGGACCATGACGATCGATTGCGCGGCGTCGGTCCAGATGGAGGCGCGGATGCCGCCGGCCAAGCAATAGGCCATGACTAGAACGGCCCCGATCACGGCGCCGGCCCATTGGTGCCAGCCAAACAGGACGTGCAGCGCCTTGCCGCCGGCGACGAGCTGCGCGCTGGAATAGGCCAACAGGAAAACGAGCGTAATGACCGCCGAAACGCGTTGCAGCAGGACGTTCGGTTTCCCGTTCCAGTTGCTCAGCACGCCGGCGAAGCTGACCTCGCCGGTGCGAGCCGTCGCCTTGCGCAGGCGCGAATGGGTGACGGCCGAAACCAGCATGTCGCCGGCGATCCAGCCGATCATGAGCCAGATGGAGGCCAGACCGGTGGCATAGGTGTAGCCGATCACCCCGATGAACATGTAGCCGCTGTTGTTGGTGGCCACCGCGGAAAGGCCGACCAGCGACGGAGCGATGGAGCTACTGGCGAGATAGTAGTCCTTTTTCGTTCCTCGGCTGTGGAACATGGAGCTGAGGCCAATGAGGACGAACAGGACGAGAAACAGCGTGAAACTAAATACCATGGTCGTTTCCGTTGGGCCTAGTCGTGGACCGGTTCCGCTTCCAGCTCGTAGGAGCCTTCTTCATTGTGAACCTCGGTTCCGTGGAGCGGGGGATTAAAGACGCAGGCCATCCGCATTTCCTCGAACGCTCTCAGCATGTGTTCGTCGTTTTGGTCAAGGTTGTAGAGCGTGCCGGGCGAAATGGGATATTTCTTCCCGTCGGCGAGGGTTTCCACCTCGCCCTTGCCCGAAATGCAGTAGACCGACTCCAAATGATTTTGATAGTGCAGCCGAAAGTCCGCCCCTTTGTAGATGGTGGTGATATGGAACGAAAATCCCATGTTGTCGCCTTTTAGCAGAAGGCGAGTGCTCTCCCAATTGCCATCGGGCGATACGATTCTCCGATCGGTTTTTTCGGCTTCCTGAAGCTGTCTGACGATCATGCCGGGTCCTCGCTGTTTTCGCTGATTTTCTCGAGAATCACGTCGTCAAAATAGTCGGACTCTTCGGGGATTTCATCGACGCGCCGGCAGATCAGTTTTACCGCGGCCTCAACGATATCGATGCCTTTGGTCAGGTTTTCATCCTTGATCGTCAATGGGCAGAGCAACTTAATCACCTGATCGTCCGCGCCGCTGGTTTCAATGATCAGTCCCTGCTTGAAGGCCGCGTGGGTAATCTGACCGGCAATGTCGCCGTTGACACAGTTGATGCCTTGAAACATCCCGCGCCCGCGGGTCGTGAAATTCCCCTCGCCATACTCGTCGACAATCGCGTTGAGCCGCTGCTCGATATAGCTTCCTTTGCGCCGCACCTCTTTTTCAAACCGATCGTCGCTCCAGTACGCGTCGATCGCGGCTTTCGCGGTGACGAAGGCCATGTTGTTGCCGCGGAAGGTTCCATTGTGCTCGCCGGGTTTCCACTGGTCGTATTTCGGATGGATCAATACCAGCGCGAAGGGCAGACCATAGCCGCTGATCGATTTTGAAAGCGTTACGATATCGGGCTGGATGCCCGCCGGCTCAAAGCTGAAAAAGGTGCCGGACCGACCGTTGCCAGCCTGGATGTCATCGACAATCAGCAGCATTCCGTGCTTCTTGCAGACCGTTTTCAGTTTCTTGAGCCATTCCATGCTGCATATGTTGATGCCGCCTTCGCCTTGGATCGTTTCGACGATGGCCGCCGCCGGTTTGTCGATGCCGCTGCTGGAGTCGGACAGCACCTTGTCGAGATATTCGATGGTATCTACATCGTCGCCCATATAGCCGTCGTAGGGCATGCGTGAAGCCCCGGATAGGGAAACGCCGGCGGCGCCGCGGTGGTGCGAGTTGCCCGTAACCGCCAGCGATCCCATGGTTACGCCATGAAACCCATTGGTAAAGGAAACAACATTGCTTCGTCCCGTGTAGTTGCGCGCCACCTTCAACGCGGCCTCGACGGAGTTGGTTCCGGTGGGGCCGGTGAACATCACCATGTAGTCGAGTCCGCGCGGCATCAGGATTTTCTCGTGGAAGGTTTCCAGGAATTCCCGCTTGGCATCCGTATGGAGGTCTAAACTGTGGGAGATACCGTCGTGTTCGATGTATTCCAGCAGCTTTTGCTTCATGATGTCATTGTTGTGGCCATAGTTCAGCGAGCCGGCGCCCGCGAGGAAGTCCAGATATTCATTGCCTTCCGTGTCATAAATAAACTCGTCCTTTGCCCGGTCGAATATTCTCGGGAAATTGCGGGCATAGCTCTGCACCTCGGATTCGATTTCTTCAAAGATCTTCATACTAACAACCTCTTTAAGTATTTGGGAAGGGGCCGATGCGCCATAACTCTTCCGATTCGTGGTGGTCTTGGAAATGGAGCTTTCTATCGAACCCTTTCGTAATGGATGGTTCGGCTCCGTGCGTCGCGGCGAACTTTTTGAATAGCGCTCGGGACGCCGTGTTCGACGGGGTGATCGTGGTCTCTATGTAATCGACTTTCCCGCATTCGGGTCGCCCCAGCAACGCGTCGAGCATCCTGCCGGCCAGGCCCTGGCCGCGGCCGCGCTCCGCCACAACGACCTGCCAGATGAATAACGTGTCGGGGCGGGCGGGAATGATGTAGCCGGAAACAAAGCCGACCAGTTGATCGCCCTGTTTGGCGCAAATCGACGTGCCGTCGAAATGCGAGCATTGAAGCAGATTGCAATAGACGGAGTTCGGATCCAGGGGCGGGCTTGATTCAACCAAACGGTGTACTTCAAAGCCGTCAGAGGGATCGGGACGGCATAGCTTTACTTCCAATGTATCGTGCAAAACGCCTCGCTAGTGCTCTTCCGTTCCAGCGGACAAAACGTCGTGGTTCAGGGGAAGATGATCCTTTCAGGCTGGGTCT
>JARFRL010000432.1 GCA_029287275.1 Pontiella desulfatans | reverse complement strand
CAGCTAGACGATCTTCATGGTGTCCCATTAATTGACGATAAGCTTAATGTCATTTCGCTTGATTTGAAGGAAGCGATGCGTGGATATCAGTATGCCAAGAAAGCTTTGTCTAGACCTTGGGGTGATGAATACCACGTGTTCTTTTATGAAGAACTGGATTACGTTTTCCCGATTGCTTTTCAAGGTCAACTGAACCTTCTTGTTGGGTTGGAAGGCGACACTATCAACGACGTTTTCAATAAATCCCCAAAATACAAAATTCAGTCCCTTCACGTATCAATTTTCCCCTTCAGAGATAAAAGTGTAATCGTACTGTTCATTGAAAAACCCAGCAACAGGTACCGGAATTTTTATAAAAAATTCGCCAAGCTTTCACTGGACGAAAAACTGGCAACCATCAACTATATGATCTTCTGTCTTACAGATGAAGTTTACCTAAGCAAGGAGATTCATGATGACTACATAAATGATGCGACCTTTCGAAAGGTTGTTGGTCTTACCGTATTGCCCACTTCGCCAATTGAACAAACTTCAATTAATAATCATTTTAGTTTTTCGAAAATTCGCTCCGTGCCAAACTTCCTATCTCAAGAGCATGCATACAAACTTGGCAGTTCTTAATTTAGAGATACGCAAACCTGAAAAAAACGCAGAGCTGAGCGCAAGGAAGTGGAAAAGGGTCGGCCCGTGAATTGTAGCGTTATGGGTTGGTTGAGTGAAGTGTGAGTTAGTTTCGGGCATGCCAAGATCGGCGCGGCAGGAATTTGAGGGGGCGGTTCGAGAGGAAACCAAGCGGTCAGACGGGCGCGGAACGTCGCGCTTTTGGATTCAATGCGAACTGGTCTTGGGGCGTTTTTTTGGTTAATGATGAAGCCTCACACCAATTAAAGGATTTCAGATGAATCAATACGCTCAACAGTTGACGGTTTCCGCCGCGGCGCCTTCGGAACGCGCCGCGTTCATTCGCAGAACCTACGGGCATCTGGCGGGCGCGATTCTCGCGTTCATCGCGCTCGAGGCGTACATGATCAATTCGCCCATCGCGGAGATGTTGCTGAAGGTGATGAGCATGCGCTTCGGTTGGCTGATGATTCTGGGCGGCTTCATGATTTTCGGTCGGCTGGCCAGCGGGCTGGCCTCGAGCGCCCAATCGCAAACGACGCAATACGTCGGCCTGACCTTGTACGTGATCGTCGAGGCGGTGATCTTCGCGCCGATTCTGTGGATCGCGACGTTCATGCTGGATGATCCGACGGTGATTCCCACGGCGGGGATTCTGACGCTGGGCATTTTCGGGGGGCTGTCGCTGGTGGTCTTCACCACGAAGAAGGATTTCTCGTTCCTGCGCGGGATTCTGATGGTCGGCTCGATGGTGGCGCTGGGGTTGATCGTCTGCGCGGTGCTGTTCGGCTTCAACCTGGGGCTGGTGTTCTCGTTCGCGATGGTGTTGCTGGCGAGCGGCGCGATTTTGTACGACACGTCGCGGATCATGAAGCACTACGGAACCGATCAGCACGTCGCCGCGTCGTTGCAGCTGTTCGCCTCGATCGCGCTGTTGTTCTGGTACGTGCTGCAAATCGTGATGAGCTTTAGCCGCCGCTAGAGCATGAAGATCTCCTCGCACGCCGATCGCACCGAAGAGCTCGTGGGCCTCCGCGCCGAGGACATCCACAAGTGGATCGACGGGTTTTTCGACGGCGAGAGTTTCGACCATTTCGTCAAGACCGGCAGCAAGCGCGGCTTCAATCCGTACAACCACCGGAAATACCGCCATTGCGCCGAGGCGCTCGAGGACGCCTACCGCGAGTTCGAGGGGAAATATTCCCGCGACCAGATCAAGGCCGTTTTCGAGAGCCATCTGCGCGACGACTACGACGGCTTCATCCCGCTCCAAGAGGATTTCGAAAGCGGGATGTTCACCGAGAAATACCACGAGAACGACGAGCCGGAAGAACCCGAGAAAATCCTGAGCGAGACCGAGCTTTCGGACTATTTCCAGGGCCGCGCCTATTACGGCCATCACAAGAAAAAGAACAAGCTCTCCGCCGGCTTCTACTGGCGCGTCGTTTGGCCGACGGTGATCGCCGCGACGCTCTTCGCCGCGTCCGCCTTCACCATCATCGTGCCCGTTTTTCGGAACAGCATGATGAAGCAGAAGAAGGCGATGATCAAAGAGCTCACCGCGACCGCGACCAGCTCGATTCGCTTTTACATCAACCAGGAGCTGGCCGGCGAGCTGCCGCGCGCCGAGGCCCAGCGCCTCGCCGCCGCGGAGGTCGCCGAGTTGCGCTACGGCGTGGACGGCAAGGACTATTTCTGGATCACCGACATGACGCCGCGGATGGTGGCGCACCCGTATCGCCCCGAGCTCGTCGGCGAGAACCTCGCGGACTATTCCGACCACGAGAACAAAAGCGGCAAAAAACTGTTCGCCGAATCGGTCGAGTTGGTGAAGGCCAACAACGAGGGCTATCTCGAATACCTCTGGCAATGGATGGACGATCCGGGCCGCGCCGAGCCGAAACTCTCGTTCGTGCAGGGCGTGCCCGAGTGGGGCTGGGTGGTCGGCACCGGCGTCTACGTCCACGACGTGGAGGAGGAGATCAACCGCTTGTCGCGCAACCTGCTGGTCGCGGACGGCGTCATCGCGGCGGCGATGCTCGGGCTGATGGCGAGCGTGCTGTTCCAGAGTCGGCGCATCGAGCTCGACCGCGCCCGGGCCGAGGCCGGGCTGCGCGAGGCGAAGGACCGCTACCGCGCGCTGGTCGAGGGCGCGAACGAGGGCTACGTGCTCGTGATCGCCGGCGACACCGTTTACTCGAACCACACCCTGCGCCGCATGACCGGCTACGACGAGGTGGAGCTCGCCCACAAGAAAGTGTGGGAACTGCTCGAGCCCGACAACGAGGTGAACCACCTCGCCGAACGGCACCTTAGACAACTCTACCACAAAACCGCCGCGGCCGCGGAGTTCGAGGCGCGGCTGCGCACCAAGGCGGGCGACCCGCTCGACGTGTTGGTTTCCACCTCGCGCATCTTTTTCTCGGAGAAAAACGGACACGTCATCTCCTTTTCCGAGGTCAAGCGCGACCGCCGCGACACGCTGCAAGCCTTCACCTTGCCGGCCGACGCCCGCGCGCTGCCGATCCCCGAGATCGAACGCGCGATCGGCGAGGCGAAAACCGCGGGGCGGGTGATTCAAACGCTCATGCAGTTGCCCGACCGGGTTCGCGTGCTTACGGATCAGGGCGTTAAACCCGGCATCCTGCGCGAGACGGTGGGCTCGGCGTACGACGCGGCGATTCAGCGCTTCATCTTCTTGTCGCTGGAAGAGTCCGGCCGGCCGGCCGCGCCGTTCGCGTTCATCTCGCTCGGCAGCAACGCGCGCCACGAGATGACCATGTTTTCCGATCAGGACAACGCGTTGATCTTCGCGGACGTTCCGAAGGAACATCTGCCCGAAACCCGCCGCCAGTTCCTCGCGCTCGCGGACGACGTGTGCGGCAAGCTGAGGCAGGCGGGCTATCCCTATTGCCCGGGCGGCATCATGGCCGCGAATCCCAAGTGGTGCCTTTCGATCTCCGAGTGGAAAAAGAAGTTCAATCGGTGGATTCTCGAGGCGACGCCCGAAACGATTCTGGACGTGAACGTCTTCTTCGACATCCGCGCCGCGTACGGCGCCGACGATTTGGTGGACGAGCTGCGCGCGCACGTTCGGGCGTGTCTGGCCGCCAATCCGGAATTCTACATCTTCCACGCGAAAAACTGCCTGGGCTACCGGGCGCCGCTCGGCTGGCTGGGCCGCGTGCGCGCCGAGCGCAAGGGCGACGAGAAGACGATCAACCTGAAGGAGTGCCTCAAGCCGCTCGAAACCTTCGCCCGCATCTACGCGATGAAGCACGACGTCGCCGCGCCCGGCACGCTCGACCGCTTCGCGGCGCTACGCGAGGCGGAGGCGCCGCGCGACGAAACCTACCGCGAGCTCGTCTACGTGTTCGACTATCTCTGGCAACTGCGTTTCTACAACCAGATCAAAGCCAACGCCGCGCTCAGCGTGAACTCCGACGAGCTCGACATCGCCGCGCTCACCGATCTCGAACGCGAGAATTTGCAAACCGTCCTGTCGCGGATCCCCGTGTTCCAGTCCAAGCTCAGCTACGATTTTCTTGGAACGCAGGCGTAAAAAAACCGAACCGCGCGCGCGATCCGGTTTTGGGTCGAAGGTTTTGAAGTCGAGCGTCCAAGGGCGCGATGGAATAATCAAACTAAAGGAGTATTGAAATGAAGCTGAGTCAATTCGTTTTTCGGGCCGTCGCCCTCTCGCTGGGGCTGTCGGCGCTTTCGTTGGCGCGGGCCGCGGAACCCCCGAATATTTTAATCATCATGACGGACCAGCAGGCTTGGGACGCGGTGGGTTACGCCGGGAACGCGGCCATCAAAACCCCCAATCTGGATCGACTGGCCAGCGAAGGGGTGAACTTCAGCCAAGCGGTCACGCCCTGCGCGGTTTGCGTTCCCGCGCGGGTTTCCGTGCTGACCGGAAGACTGACCGAAACAACGAAAATTCGGGAAAACGGCGACGCCAAGGGCGCGGATAGTTTTTGCTACTATCCGACGTTCGATCAAATCTTGGCGCAGTGGGGTTATCGGGTGGAGTATTATGGAAAATTCCACGCGCCCAAACACATGGCCAAGGTTTACATGAATCCCGAGACGGACGGCGTGGGCGCGTTTGAGCAGGTCGTGAACTGGGAGCCGCTCTATGTTCGGTTTATTCGGGACACCTTCAACAACGTGAAGCGCGCGCCGGGCGAATTGTACGAAAAGACGTTCTACGGCGGCACGGTCACCTACAAGCTGGATCCGCCGGATTCGTTTTATAAATACATGCCCAAGGGAAACGTTCCGGAGCAGGAACCCAAGCGGAAGCTGGGCGCGGGGCAGGGAGATATTCACGGCGTGCTCAATCTGTCGGCTGAATACACCGTGACGGCGATTCAGGGCCAACAGGCGCTCGGCGCGTTGGAGCGGTTGAAGGATGAGAAATTCATCCTGACCGCTTCGTTCCACTGTCCGCACGTGCCGATCACGCCCTCCGAGCCCTACGCGTCCATGTACAAGGCGGAGGAGATGGTTCCGGCCGAATCCGTCACGGACAAGCGCGAGAACTCGCCGTACTACAAGGGCCAGGAGCGCCCCCCGTACAACGATCCGGAAAAGATGAAATACATGATGGCCAACTACTACGCGTTCGTTACCGAAATCGACGACTGGGTCGGCAAGCTGCTCAACAAACTGGACGAGCATGGCCTGACCGAAAACACGCTGGTCGTGTTCGTGTCGGATCATGGCGAAATGCTGGGCGCGCACGGCCTGCGCGGGAAATTCAATTTCTACGAGGAGTCGGCGCGGGTGCCGTTCGTGATACGCTATCCCGCGAAAATCAAAGCGGGCCAGACGGTTTCAACGCCCGTGTCCATCCTCAACATGTTCCCGACGCTGCTCGATTACGCGGGCGTCGCGCCGGTTCCCTCGGACGGGTATTCGCTCCGCGGCGTCATGGAAGGAACGGAGGCGCCGAAATACGACTTCGCGGTTTCCGAGTGGCAATGGACCAACAAAAGCGTTCCTTCCATCATGATCCGCTCTGACAAGTGGAAGCTGATGACCACCCACCGAAAAGGAGGCAAGGATGTCGAGGTTCTCTTCGATCTGGAAAACGATCCGCGGGAGATGAACAACCTGCTGGGAACGAACCCCGACCGCTTCAACCACAAGGAGACCGCGGAAGCGTTGCGGGCCAAATTGGTCGGTTATTTGAAAGACGTGAACTACCCGCTGGTCGAGGGCGTTGAGCGCAGAGAGCTGATCCGGAAATAATCCGCTTCACGCGACCGTAAAAAAAACCGGATCGCGAGGGCGATCCGGTTTTTGGGTCGAAGGGTATGAAGTCAAAGGTCTTAAAGTCGAAGGTCGAAGGTCGGCCGTGACGGACCTTCGACTTTGGACCTTCCGACCTTTGACCGACTTAGAACCCGTACGTGAGGAACAGGCGGGTGTCGGTTCCGAAGATGTCGGGCGCGCCGTTGTAGCCGTCGCGGTAGCCGAGGCCGAGTTTGAACGCGACGGTCAGGTTGTCGATCTTCGGGATCGGCTGCTTCGCGACGAAGTTGAGCTCGTGTCCGCTCCGCAGCGCCTTGTTGGCTTTGCCGGTGTCGTGGCGGGTGTAGTTGTAGAGCCCGTAGAGCGTGGTCGCGGTTTTCTCGAGCTTGGTGACGGCTTTGGCGTAGACCGTGTTGGCGCCGCCGCCGAACTGTTGCGCGAAGATCATCATGGAATCGCCGAGCGCGTGGTTGATGCCGGTGGTGGTTTCCTGGAAACGAAGGTCGTCGCCATAGACGCCGAAATAGCCGCCTTCGAGCGTCAGCGCGTCGAGCTTGCTTTCGACGGAGACGCCGAGCACGTTGGAGTTGCGTCCGGCGGCGCGGCCGATGTCCTTCTCGTTGCGGAAATAGCCGAGCAGGGCGAGGTCCTCGGAAAGCCCGAAGCGCCCGCGGAAACCGATCAGGTTGCAGACGTCCCACGCGATCGCGTCGAACGCGGCCAGCTCGATGTTCTCGATGGAGGTGTTGACGGCTTCGCCCCAGGTGACGCCGTCGGTTTTATAGCCGACGCCGAACACGTCGCCGAAGTCGCGGAACTTCCACTGATCGCCGGCTTGGATCCAGTTCGACATGCGGCCCGCGTGACCGACCGAGAGGCGGGTTTGGGGCAGATCTTTGGATTCCACCGCGACGGCCTGAATGGCGCGCGCTTTGGAGCGGACGGCGTTGGCCCGGAAGACCTCCGCGTTGTTGACCTTGCGGCCGGCCCAGACGGTGGTGTTGGTCAGCGAGAAGTCCTCGAAGTTGTAGTCGAGGAAACCTTCGTTGAGGACGTTGACGCGGCCGTTGCCGAGCAGCGCTTCGCCCGGGCCGAGGCCGGCGGGCGGATTCTCGATGTCCATGGCGTCCACGACGCCGACGCCGATGTATGAGAATCCCGCGGTCCACCCGTTTTTGACGGGGGAGAGATAGTCGAGCTGAAGGCTGAGGGTGGAGGAGTAGTTGTTCGCCCCGTTGTCGTAGTCGCGGTACATGGTCAGCGACTGCAGCTTGCCCGAAAGCGTGCCATAGCCCAGCGCGTTGAACTGCTCCGCCGCGCCTTCGCCGAAGGCGCCCGCGGCGCTCGCCGCGGCGGCCAGAACGAGAATGGTTTTTTTCATGATGTGGTCCTTTTTAAAAAAATGGCGGGCCGGAGAGTTCCGGCCCGCTTGACGATCGAAGCATGAATCAGCGAATGTCTTCAAGTCCTTCGTTGTCCTTCTGCGTCATCAGCGATGCGACGACGAGCGTGATGAAGCTGAGCGGAATCGAGATGATGCCCGGGTTGTTGAGCGCGTGCGGCGCGGCGCCGTCGATGCCGAACTGCGTGAACATTTTCGGCGAGGTCAGGATGATGCCGAGCGCGGAAACCATGCCCACGCCGATGGACCAGGCGATGCCTTTGGCGGTGGTCTTTTTCCAGAACAGCAGCATGATGATCGACGGCAGGTTGGCCGAGGCCGCGACCGAGAAGGCCCACCCCACGAGGAACGCGACGTTCATGCCTTTGAACGCGATGCCGAGGAT
>JARFRL010000283.1 GCA_029287275.1 Pontiella desulfatans | reverse complement strand
GGCCTATAAAGAGGTGTTGGGGATTCGCGAGTGGCGCGGGCCGCTGACCCCCGAAGCGTTGTATTGGTCGGGCGCTTGCAAGTTGGAGCTCGGCGAGGTCGAGGAAGCCTTCGCCTATTTCCAACGTATTTATGTTTTGTACGAGGAGTACACCGAATGGGTCGCGCCGGCTTACGCGAAAAGCGTCCGCTGCATGGATGAGCTGGGCGGATACGATCAGGAGATCATCAAAACCTACAAAGAAATGCTGGCGAACGAGAACGTCGCCGCCACGCCGGAGGGCCGAAAAGCCCGCGCGCGTCTGGCGGAACTCGATCCCGCGGCGGGGGAGGTCGCGCCATGACGCGGTTGTTTTTAACGTTGGCGTTCGCCGCGGCCGCGGTCGTTTCGTCGGCTCAGTCGCAGTACGCCGCGAAGGTCACGGTCAACTCCGGGAATTCGTTCGTCGTCAAGCAACTCAAGATTCAAGGGGACCGGCTCTACGCGGAAACGGGCCAGTCTTCGACCGCGCTTTCGATGATCAGCGCCATCGAGTTCCGTTTCTCGGGCATCAGTCTGAGCATGTGCGAGTCGATGTTCGAAAAAGGAGACCGGAAGTCGCTGGAAAACTTGTTGGAGCAGTCCGTGGGGCCCGTGGCGGGATACAGCTATTTGCCAACCAATCTCGGCGATTATTTGATGTGGATGCTTCGGGCGCGCTATTGGAACGGAAACGCCGCCGGCTTCGGGACCACGTTCGGTCAGATCCGGCAGTCCAAAGAGACCGCGCGCGTCGAGGAGGGCAGTCTATACTTCGCGCTGACCCTGCTGGATCAAGGAAAAGTGGACAACGCCAAAACGGTCCTCGCGAGCGTCGAAAATCCGGATATCTATTCCGTTCCGATGGCGGAATACATCCGCGGCCGTATCGCGCTGGAAGAGGGCGATCCGCGGCGGGCGATGCGCCACGTGGCGCGCGTTCTCGCGTTTCACAGCCGCGACGCTGAATGGCTGCCGCCAGCCACGGTTTTGGAAGCACGTGTTTATCAGCGACTCGGGCAGCCCGAAAAGGCCGCCGCGGTCGCGGAAGAATTGATGATCGCCTATCCGGACTCTCGATGGAGCCGGGAAGGCGAAAAAATTAAAATGGAATCAACCGGTAACTGAGGAGATTTGGCATGAAAAAGGGATATCTTGGATTGGTCGCGATGATCACGCTGTTCGTCGGCATGATGGTGCCGATCGCTAGCACGCTCGCCCAGGAAACCGGCGCCGCGGCGACGGAACAGGTGGCCGCGGTTGAGTCCGTGACGTTCGGCGCGTTGCTGAAGCAGGGGGGGTGGGCCATGTATCCGCTCGGGCTGTTCTCCGTGGCGATGTTCTATTTCATCATTCGGAACGCCCTGCTGTTGCGCGAGAAAAACATGCTGCGCGAGGATTTGAAGCCGCAAATCGAGGAGTTGATGGCCAAGCGCGACGTGCAGGGCCTGCGGGAACTGTGCGCCGCGAACGACAGTCTGCTCACCGCGGTGCTCGACGCCGGGCTGGAACGAGTTTCCGAGGAGCACGCGTACGACGCGCAGCACGTGATGGAGGCTATCGAAGAAGCGGGCAACGAACAGATGGTCACCTTCATGAAGCCGATCAACTTCCTCTCGATTATCGGCGGAACCGCTCCGATGCTCGGACTGCTTGGAACCGTGTCTGGCATGATCAAGGCCTTCTCGATCATCGCGCAGGGCGGCATGGGGGATCCCGGAAAGCTCGCGGGCTCCATCGGCGAGGCGTTGATCACCACGGCGACCGGCCTCGTGATCGCCATTCCCGCGATGATCACCTACTTCCTCTTCAAGAACAACTTCATTAAAAGCATGTCGACGATGGGCCGAATGGTCGGCCACTACATGAATATTTATCGTTACGCCAAAATGGACTAAACCTCCAGGAGCGATCCGTGAAATTCAGGATTCCAATTGAAGGTGGCGACGACGACATCAACAT
>JARFRL010000276.1 GCA_029287275.1 Pontiella desulfatans | reverse complement strand
GGGTCAGGCCGTGAATGAAAACGCGAGCGTAGCTCAGTGGTAGAGCTCCACCTTGCCAAGGTGGTTGTCGAGAGTTCGAATCTCTTCGCTCGCTCCATTTTAAAAGGCCGGTTCCTTCGGGAACCGGCCTTTTTTTTATTCACGGCCCGCCGCGGGGATCGAAAACAAGGCTTGGAAGCGGAGGCGCGCTTCCGGTAGTTTTTCAGCCGCGAGGAGAAACGATGGCGAGAAACAACGGGGTGCTGATTCCAGTCTGCGCGGTTCTGATGGCCGCGGCGGGCGCGCTCGGCCAGACGGGTGATCCGGTCGAGGAGCTGGGGGACGTCAGCTACATCTACGCCGCGGTGATGGGGTCGGGCACCTACAGTATCGGGGAACGCCGCGTCTCGATGCTGCGCGCGCCGTTCGCGTGGACGCGTCGGGAGATGACCAATGATCAGGCGGGAGTCAAGTGGACGCTGCCCGTGACGGTCGGCTACGACGCGCTGAACTACGCCGATTGGCTGGACCGATTCCTCGAGGACGAACTCGTCACGCTTACGGTGCTGCCCGGGTTCGAGGTCATGCAGGCGTACAACGACGTCTGGGTGTTCAAGCCGTTCGGCAATCTGGGCGTCGCGTACGATTTCGTCCGCGCCGAAACGATTCTCATGGGCGTCTTGGGGTTGCGTATGTTGGGCACGTGGAAATACGAGGACGCCTCGGAACTCCGCGTGGGCACCTCGGCGCGCTACGCCGCGGAATATCAGATTAATTCCGACCGCGGCGTGGGCTTCAGCATGTTCGAGGCGGGGGTGGATTATCGCCGCGACACCCATCTCCGGGTGTTCACCAAAAAGATCAACGCGGGCGTCTATTACCGCGCTCAGTTTTTTTTCCCGGAATGGGGACTGCACGAGCACGTCAGCAACGACGACACCGACATCGCGCTCACGCACGAGGTCGGCGTTTCCGCGGGGTTGCGCCGCCCGTTTAAAATTCTAGGCATTCCCGTCTCCCGCGTCCGGACGGGCTTCCAGTTTGGCGACAACGTCCGCGGTTGGACCTTCGGCACCGAGTTCCCGTTCTAAGCGGCTTTCTATTCCCCACGCGATTCGCTACGTTCTCGGGCTTTGGGATTTCTATGATCGATTTCATTCAGGTGAGCAAACAGTTCGGCGCGCAGGACGTGCTGAAATCCGTGACGTTCCGGATCAACGCCGGCGAGCGCGTCGGCATCGTCGGCCCCAACGGCGCGGGGAAATCGACCATTTTCAGTCTGATCGGCCGCGACATCGAGGCCGACCAAGGCGAGATCGCCCTGCCGAAGCACACGCGGATCGGCTATCTGCACCAACAGCTCAACCCGCACGCGGTCGACCTGAACCTGCTCGACTACACCGAGGACTCGATTCCCGAGCTCAAGAGCATTCCCGCGACCATCCACGATCTTGAGGCGCGCATGGCTTCCATGAACGCCGACGAAAAGGCGCGCGCGCTCAAGCGGATCGGCGATCTACAGCATACCTTCGAGCATCTGGGCGGCTACGAGATGCGCGCCCGCGCCGAGGCCGCGCTCTGCGGCCTGGGTTTCCACGTCGCGGAGTTCGAGAAACCCTTCGCGTCGTTTTCCGGCGGCTGGCAGATGCGCGCCGAGCTGGCCCGCACGCTGATCGCGAACCCCGACCTGCTGATGCTCGACGAGCCGTCCAACTTTCTCGACCTGCCCGCGGTGGAGTGGCTCCAGAAATTCCTGCGAAGCTACGAAGGCACCATGCTGCTCATCTCGCACGACCGCTATCTGCTGCGCTCGCTCGCGACCGTCACGCTCGAGATCGCCGGCGGAAACACGACGCGCTATCAGGGCGGCTACGACTACTACCTCAAGGAACGCGAGGAGCGGATCATCCATCAGCTCGCCGCCAAAAAGAATCAGGATCGCGAGATCGAGCAGATCGAGAGCTTCATCCGCCGCTTCCGCGCCAAGAGCACCAAGGCCTCGCAGGTGCAAAGCCGAATCAAGCAACTCGAGAAAATCGAGCGGATCGAAGCGCCCGCGACCATCGTCAACAACTCCAAGATCCGTCTGGGCGAGCCGCCGCGTTCCGGACACGAAATCATGCGGCTGGAGAAGGGCGGAATCACCTACGACGGCCAACGCTGGATTTTCAACGCGCTGGATCTCAACGTCAACCGCGGCGAAAAGATCGCGCTGGTGGGGTACAACGGCATGGGTAAAACCACGTTGCTGCGCTCGCTCGCGGGCGCGCTCGAGCTCAGCGCCGGCAAACGCGTCGTCGGCCATAAAGTCGTCATCGGCTATCAATCGCAGGACTTCGCGGAAACCATGCCGCCGGAGAAAAGCGTGTATCACATCGTGAAAGAGGGCAACCCGGTCGCGTCCGAAGCCGAGGTGCGGAACCTGCTCGGCGGCTTCGGCTTCAGCGGCGACAGCGTGGATAAAAAATGCGAGGTGCTCAGCGGCGGCGAGAAGATCCGCCTGGCCTTCGCGCGCCTGTTCATCGACCCGCCCAACTTCCTGCTGCTCGACGAGCCGACCACGCACCTCGACGTCAACGGCCGCGAGGCGCTGGAGAACGCGCTCAAATCCTATAAAGGCGCGCTCTGCGTCGTCAGTCACGACGTCACCTTCGTCCGCGCCATCGCCGACCAGATCATCGCGATCGACGACACCGGCGTCACGCGCTTCCCGGGGAACTACGACTATTACCTGGAGAAACTTGAAACGGGAAACGGGAAACCTGAATCGCCGACCGGAGGGCGAGGCTCCGTCCGAGCTTCCGGTGGAGAGTCCGGTTCCTCTCCGCCCGCCGCGAAAGGGAAGGACGCCCGCAAGGCCCGCGCCGCCCAGCGCGACGCCGAGAAGGCGCTTAAGAAAATCGAGAACAAGGTCGAAAAGCTCACCGCGGAACAAACCGAACTGACCAACGAGATGATGGCCCGCCGCGACGCCGATTTCGCGACCATCAACGCCCGCCTCGCGAAAATCCAATCCGAGATCCAGCGCCTTGAAGCCGAGTGGGAAACCACCGCCGAAGCGCTGGAAGATTAATCCCGGACCAGGCCGCGATGTGGCAACGAATGAATGGAAGGCAACGAATCCTAAACGGAAGGCCCATTCGCTGCTTTCCTTTCATTCGTTGCTGAACACGTAAGCCGACGCGTTTTTTTTCGCGACGAAATTCTCTAATTTACTCGCTTGACTAAATTAATCATCTGACTAAATTAGGTCGCCTGATCAACAAACAAGGCGATAATTTATGTCCGGATATTCGACAGGCGACACCACCAAAGAGAAGATCATTCAGGCCGCGGGCGAGCTGGCGGCCGAGCATGGACTCTCGCGCGTCACGACCCGCATGGTCGCCGATCGCGCCGGCGAGAACATCGGCAGCATTCACTACCACTTCGGCGGCAAGGACGGCTTGTTCGAGACCGTCGTTCGCGCGGCCATTGGCGGTTGCTCGCACGTCGACGACTGGGAGTCGATGAAAGAGTTGGACGCGGACTCAACGCCCACGGAGCTGTCCGCCGCGATTCGCACGCTCATCCAAAGCGAGATCACCGACATGTTCCGCTCCGAGCGCCCCGCGTGGCACGTGCCGGTGGTCTACCAATTGCTGCAACGCGACGACCACCTCTACGATCTGTTCGACGAACTGGTTCTACAGAAAAGCGTCGCGGCGTTTTCCCATTTCTACCACATCATTGAGCCGGACATGGAGCCGGAAGAGGTGCACTTGCGCGCCGTGCTCATGAAGATGCCGATCTTCGCGCACGCGGACTACATGAAGACGATGCACAAAATGCTGGGCGTGAAAAAATACTCGGACGAATACCTCCAGAAGATGGAGGATTTGATCGTGAAGCAGACGCAACTTCTACTTGGATTGCCGTTGGATAAATAGACGAGTTTATAAGGGAGATAGGGATATGATTAAACTAATTGGAAAACTGGTCGTGGTGTTGCTCGCGATCGCGTTCGGGTTCTCGCTGAACTTTTTGCTGCCGCTCATCATGGGCATGCCGGACATGGGCATGCCGGGCATGGGCCAAATGCCGCCGCCCGCGGTGAAGGCGTTGGAACTGGTGGAATCGCCGGTGGACGAGCGCGACGACTACATCGCGACCGTCGAGCCGGTGCGCGAAGTCATGGTGCGCTCGGAAGCTTCGGGCTACGTGGACGCGGTCCACTTTCAGGAAGGCTCCCTGGTCCAGGAGGGCGATCTGCTCTTCGTTATCGACCAGAAGCGCTACCGCGCCATGGTCGAGGCCCGCGCGGCCGAACTGGCCAGCGCGCGGGCGGAAGTCAGCCGCGCCCAAAAATTCCTGAAACGATTGAACGAAGCCGGCGAGCGCAGCGTTTCGCAATCCGATATCGACACCGCGGAAAGCGCCAACCTGCAGGCGATCGCGACCATGAAACAGGCCGAGGCCAACTTGAACCTCGCGGAGGTCGATCTGTCCTACACCGAAATCCGCGCGCCCATCAGCGGCCGCGTCGGCGCCGCGAAGATCACCAAAGGCAACTACGTCGATCCCGCGTCCGGCGAGCTCGCGCGCATCGTGCAGGTCGATCCGATCCGCGTCGTGTTTTCCATGACCGACCGCGCCTATCTGGACGCGCGCCGAAAAGCGCTCGGAGGCGACACGAGCGTGCTGGTCGCGCGGGCGCGGCTGCCCAACGGGGTCACGCTCCCGACCATCGGCGAGATCGAGTTCGCCGACAACGCGATGAACGCGCGGACCGGCACCATGGCGGTGCGCTACCTCTTTGAAAATCCCGATGAGATGCTCGTCGCGGGGGGCTACGTCAACATCCTGATCGGCAAGGCGGACCGGCCGATGGGGCTGCGCGTTCCGCAACGCGCCGTGCTGGTTGACCCCGACGGCACCTACGTGCTGACCGCCAACGCGGACGGCCTCGTCGGCATGGCCCGCGTGACGCTCGGCGATACCGTCGAGACCGACGTGGTGGTTCTCTCCGGCCTCAAGGCGGGCGACCGCGTCATCGTCGATGGCGTGCAGAAGGCGATGCCCGGCATGCCCGCGTCCGTCACCCTGTTGGAGGCCGCCCAATGATTTCCCGCCGATTCATAGATCGTCCGCGGCTCGCGGGCGTCGTGGCGATCGTCATGACGCTCACCGGGTTGCTCTCCATCACCTCGCTGCCGATCACGCAGTACCCGCAAGTCACGCCGCCGACCATCGTCGTGCGCGCCGCGTATCCCGGCGCCAGCGCGGCCGTGCTGGCCGACACCGTCGCCGGGCCGATCGAGGACGCCGTCAACGGCGTGCAGGACATGATCTACATGTCCTCCTCGTCCGACAACGCGGGCATGTATCAGCTCACCGTCACCTTCGAGGTCGGCACCGATCCGGACATGGCGCAGGTCAAGGTGCAGAACCGCGTCGCGCAGGCCGAACCGCTCTTGCCGCGCGAGGTCGTGCAGCAGGGCGTCACCGTCGAAACCGAATCGTCCGACATGCTCGGCTTCGTCATCATCCGCTCGCCCGACAACAGCCGCGAGGAACTGTTTCTCAGCGACTACACCTACAAGATCATCCAGCCGACGCTGGAGCGCATTCCCGGCATCAGCCGCGCGCAGGTGTACGGCCCGAAATACAGCATGCGCGTCTGGATGGACGCCGACCGCCTTTCCGCGCTCGGCATGAGTCCCGACGAAGTCGTCAACGCGATCCGCGGCCAGAATATCCAGGCCTCCATCGGTTCGGTGGGATCCACGCCGGACGACGGCACCTCGCAGATGGCCTACACGCTGAAAACCGAGGGCCGCCTCAACAACCCCGAGGACTTCGGCGACATCGTCGTGCGAACCGGCGCCGACGGCGCGGTGGTGTATCTGCGCGACGTCGCCCGCGTTGAAAAGGGCGCGGACAACTATCTCTTCTCCGCGAAATACAACGGCCGCAGTTGCGTCGCGATCGGCATGACCCGCACGCCCGGCTCCAACGCGCTCGACACCATGACCGCGATCCAAGACGAGCTCGCGCGGCTCGAAGCGCAGTTCCCCGACGGACTCGAGGTGCAACTCCCGTACGACGCCACCGAGTTCGTGCGCGTCAGCATCCGCGAGATCGTCATGACCCTCGCGATCACCTTCCTGCTTGTCGTCATCGTCTGCTACGTCTTCCTGCAGGATTGGCGCGCCACGCTGATCCCCGCGATCACGATTCCCGTCTCGCTCTGCGCGACCTTCGTGGTGCTGGCGGTGCTCGGCTACAGCGTCAACACGCTGACCCTGTTCGGGCTCGTGCTCGCCATCGGGCTGGTGGTGGACGACGCGATCGTCGTGGTCGAGCGCGTGCTCGAAATCATGGAGAGCGAAGGCCTCGACCACAAGGCCGCCACCATCAAGGCCATGGAGCAGGTGAGCGGCGCGGTCATCGCGACGACGCTGGTGCTGCTCTCGATCTTCGTGCCGATCGGCTTCATGTCCGGCATCACCGGAAAAATTTACCAGCAGTTCGCGGTCGCCATTTCCGCGGCGGTGTTCTTCTCGACCGTCAACGCGCTGACGCTCAGCCCCGCGTTGTGCGCCACCATGTTGCGCGTCATCAAACCCAAGCAACACGGACCGCTGCGTTGGTTCAACACGGCGCTCGGCAACGTCCGCGGCCGCTACGTCTCGGGCAGCGTCAAGCTCGCGCGCCGCATGGTGCTGACCGCGATCGTTCTGGTCGGCGCGTTCGGCCTGGGCCGCGCGTTGTTCTCGATCAGTCCCACCGGCTTCCTCCCCGAGGAGGACGCGGGCATCATCTTCGGCATGGCGCAGCTGCCCGAAGGCGCGACCCGCGCCCGCACCGAGCAACTGCTCGACGAGGTCGTCACGCCGCTGTCGGAGATCCCGGGCGTGGACTACACGATCCAGGTCACCGGCTTCAGCATGATGGGCGGCTCGTCCGAGAACGTCGCGTTCTTCATGTTCGGGCTGGATAACTGGAGCGAGCGGCAAGACGCGTCGAAGCACGTGCTCGCGATCCAGCAACAGCTGCAGGGCCGTCTCATGCAAGAGCCCGGCGCTCAATTGAACACCTTCGTGCCGCCCGCGATCATGGGCCTCGGCGTCAGCTCCGGTCTCGACATCCGCCTGCAGGCCATCGAGGACACCGACCCGCGCAAGCTCGAGGCGGTGCTCAACAACTTCGTCATGAAGGTCAACATGGCGCCCGAGTTCATGTTCGCGTTCAGCGCGTACTCCGCCAGCACGCCGCACCTCTATCTCGACATCGACCGCGTCAAGGCGTCGTTGATGGGCGTCGAGGTCAACGCGATCTTCAGCGCGCTGCAGAACTATCTCGGCTCCCGGTACGTCAACGACGTCAACTTCGACGGCCAGGTCAACCGCGCCACGGTGCAGGCCGACTGGGCCTTCCGCCAGAACGTGGAAGCGCTCGATACCATTCACGTCAAGAGCTCCACCGGCGACATGGTTCCGCTGGGCAGTCTCGTGAACATCCGGACCACGCTCGCGCCGCGCATGGTCGAGCGCTACAACAAGCTCACCTCCGCCGGCGTCACCGCGATGCTGATGCCGGGCGTCAGCTCCGGCGCCGCGATGGCCAAGGTCGATCAGATCGCGGCCGAGGTGCTGCCGGCCGGCTACACCTACGATTGGTCCGGCATGAGCTACCAGGAAGCCAAGGTCTCCAACACCGCGAACATCCTGCTGGGTCTCGCGGTCGTCTTCGCCTATCTCTTCCTCGTCGCGCAATACGAGAGCTGGTCGACCCCGCTGCCCGTGATCCTCTCCACCATCGTCGCGGTGGTGGGCGCGCTCTACGGACTGCTGGCGTTTCATCTGCCGCTCAGCATCTACGCGCAGCTCGGGCTGGTCCTGCTCGTGGGGCTCGCCTCCAAGAACGCGATTCTCATCGTCGAGTTCTCCAAGACGCGCCGCGAGGAGGGCATGTCGATCATCGACGCCGCGGCCGACGGGGCGGGGCAGCGCTTCCGCGCCGTCTTGATGACCGCGTTCACCTTCATCCTCGGCGTGCTGCCGATGATGTTCGCCGACGGCGCCGGCTCCGCCAGCCGCAAGGCCATCGGCACCACCGTGTTCTTCGGCATGCTCGCCGCGACCTTCTTCGGCATCGTGCTCGTTCCCGCGCTTTACGTGCTGTTCGCCACCCTGCGCGAGAAGACGCATGGCTTGCGTCTCAAGCGCGGCGGGAACATTGTTTCGCTGCTTCTGCTGTCGCTGATGTTCTTCGGCTGCGCCTCCCTGCCGTCGGTGGGGCCGGACCACGAAAAACCCGAGCTGCCCAACGTGCCCCAGGCCCAGACCAACGCGGTCGAGCTCGCGGAGTGGTGGAACCAGTTCGACGATCCCTCGCTCACCGCCATGGTCGGCCGCGCCTTGGAAAACAACCACGACATCAAGATCGCCGTCGCCCGCGTTCGCCAAGCGCGGGCCGAGCTCGGCCTCGCCAAGGCCGCGTGGGGCCCGTTCGTCGACGTCGGCGCCAGCGCCAACACGTTCGAGACCTCCAACAACGGCATCGCGCCCGGCGCCTCCGACACGCTCTATTCCGCCGGCTTCGACGCGGTTTGGGAGATCGACGTTTTCGGCGGCACGCGCCGCGCCGTGGAAGCCGCCTCCGCGGATTGGGACGCCCTGCGCGTCTCGCTCGACGACGTGCGCGTCACCATCGCGTCCGAAACGGCGCGGGCCTATCTCTCCGTTCGCACCTTCGAATATCAGCTCGACGTGGCGGGCTCCAACGTCCGCGCGCAGCAAGACACCTACGAGATTCTCATGGACCGTTGGCGGACCGGCTTGAGC
>JARFRL010000176.1 GCA_029287275.1 Pontiella desulfatans | reverse complement strand
CAGGTTGATCGCGATGCCCTGCTCGATCAGCGGGAACGTGATGATGAACGTGATCAGCAGAATGAACGTCAGGTCCATCAGCGGCGTCATGTTGATGTCACTGATCGTGTTGAGCGATACCAAGCTGGTTCTTCTCGCCATCGCCTATCCTTCTCTGACGTAGGTGTTCTGGATTTCGGAGATGAATTCCTGCGCGAAGTTGTCCATCTGCACCGAGATGCGGCGGATGTGGGCCGAGAGCATGTTGTAGCCGATCATCGAGGGCAGCGCGACGAGTAGACCGACGATGGTGGTGAGCAGCGCGCCGGAGATGCCGGGGGCGACCGCGGAGAGCGCGGCGGAGCCGGATATCGCCATGCCGCTGAAGGCGTCCATGACGCCCCAGACGGTTCCCAACAACCCTAAAAACGGCGCGGCGCTGACGGCGGTCGCGAGCAGGCCCATTTGGTTCTCGAGGTTGAGCGCCTCGTCCGCGACGTTGCGGTCGACCACCGTTCGGAGCGCCTCGAGCTGGTTGAGCGTGAGCCTGCGGTAGGAATCGGATACCGAATCGCCCATCTCCGCGACGTGGAGTCCTTGCGCCTGCAGCTCGGCCTCGAGGGCGCGGCAACCATCCTTATAGATCGTGTTCAGCGGCGAGCCCGCGTGGTCCTCCGCGCGCAGATGAAGCGAGACCGGATTCGCGCCGGCGCGGAACGCCGTCAGAAACTCCGTCGACGAAGCGCTGGCGAACCGAAGTTCCGTGCCTTTGGTCCACATGATGGTCCACGCCGCGGCCGATCCGAGAAAAAGCAGGATCACGATCGCTTGTCCCGGCAACGTGCTGTCCCAAAAGGCGGACGCGACGTCGGCGATGGGCATCGTGGTCAATAGTGAATCGAATGTGTCCATGGTAAAATCCATCCTCGCGCTGTTGAATGTGAAACGGGTTCGACAAACATATTTCCACGCCTTGGAAAAGCAAATGAAAAAGGGGTTTCACCCGCCGGAAATTCGCGCGCGCCCTAATCACGGATCGCCGACGCGGATTTATCGCTTAAGTCGTTGACCGCTTAATACCAACTGTTTAAAACTCTTGCGATTCGCGCAATGGGCGTGATCGCAACCATAAGGAGAAGAGATATGGCAATCATCGACTTCGGCGGCGTGAAGGAAACCGTCGTCACCCGCAAGGAATTCAGTCTGGCGAAAGCGCGCAAGACGCTGAAGAAGGAAACCATCGCGATCATCGGCTACGGCGTGCAGGGCCCGGCTCAGGCGCTTAATCTCCGCGACAACGGCTTCAACGTGATCGTCGGCCAATCCAAGAAATTCATGAAGGACTGGAACCGCGCCAAGCGCGACGGCTTCAA
>JARFRL010000137.1 GCA_029287275.1 Pontiella desulfatans | reverse complement strand
GACTCCAAGGGCGCGAAGCGGCGCCCTTCGCGCCTTCGGAATCCTTTCGCGTTCCGTTACGCGATCGGGTCGGCGCCAATGGTGCCGACGTGGTCGCTGAGGAAGGTTTCTGATTCAACGTATTCGAGCCGCTCCATTACGTTTTGAAGGCGCTGGGCAATGCCCAACTGCGCGACTTCCTTGGTGTTGTGTTTATGGCTCATGAACTCGTTGAGGGAGTCGATGTGATCGCGGCAACAGCTGGCCTTGCGGGCCTGTTTGATTTTGACGCGTTCCGCGTACCAGTCGCTGGCGATCACGGATTCGCGGGTGAAGAGCGCGCGGATTTCCGGCGCCTCGATGGGAAGACCTTCATAGGAGCCGGTGGCCATGATGTGAATCAGGGCTTTGAGCGGCGGGATGAAGCCCTCCGCGCTGCCGTCGTCGAGATATTGCCGCGCGATCTTCTGTTGGGTTTCGGTGATGTTGTTGACGCCATCCACGAATTCTTCGATGCTCTGGTTTTCGGGGCGGAGCATGTCGGCCGCGAAAACCGTGTTGGGGGCCTCGAAGATTTTGCCGAGATATTCATTCACGAAGGCGGAGGTGATGCGGTAGCCGAGCCGGCTGGCGAGCACGCGCTGGCCGTTGTGGTCGAAGTCCTCGAGCTTTTCGAGCAGCTTGCCCTCGATCATGCGGGCGGGGTCGCGCTCGGCTTCGGTCATGCGGCACCACAACTCGGGGATGAGCAGGCTGACATCGTGTTCTACCTTGTAGTTGGAGCCGATATACCCGGCGGCGGTGCTGAATCCGTTGTATCCGGTGAGGATGAAGGAGAGCAGCGCGTTGTTGAGGTCGGCGCAGGGCACGAGCGCGTTGAAGGGGCCCTTGGTGAGGGCGCCCTCGGTTCCGGCGCCGGTGGTCGAGGGCGATTTTCCGGTTAGGCTGCAGATGAATTCCATGAAGAGTTCGGGCAGTTCCTGATAGTGGATCGGGCCGAAGACCGCCAGCGGACGAATGCCGGGTTCCGCGGGGTTGTTGCGGCGGCCGGGCAAGACGGCGTTCACGGGCGTGTAGAGCGGTCCGCCGGCCGGGATTTTACGAATCAGGCGCATGCCGGTGTTGGATAGATATTTCGACTGCCCGTCGACGAGGTCGGGGCGGGTCTGCAGGTAGCGCGGGTTTTTGCTCGGTTCGCCGTTGACCATGCGCGGCGAGGCCGAGTCCACGAAATAGGCGTCTTCGTCATCGGACAGGGCGACCTTCTCGATGAGTTTCCGCATCGGCTTGGTGTATTGCTCGTATTGAACGATGTCCTCCATGATTTCGCGGGCGTCGGCGCGGGTGCGCGGGGCGAAGTTGGAGATGAAGCTGTTGGGGCTGGCCAGATCGGCTTCGGCCTGTTTGTCGAACCCGCGCACAACGGCTTCGTCGGGGCGTTGGAAGAAGCGGTATTCGCAGTTGTCCACGATCTTGACGCTTTCGGCGTGACTGTACTCCGGGTTGAGGTTGGAGAGCAGGCGGGTGGGCACGACCAGCGAGGCGGAGATGTCGTCCTCCCACTGGATTTTTTCCGATGGAATAAAGTCGGTGCGCAGTTTGCTGGTGCGCCAGATGCCTTCGGGGCTCATGCCGACGCGCAGGTAGTTGCCGGTCATTTTCCGTCCGTCGAATTTGAGCTCGTGCCCGAGTTCTCCGTTGATGAAGTCGACGGAGAAATGCGCGCGCCAATTGGACCCCCAGTATTTTTTGTAGAGTCGTTTGAGCAGGAAGACGAGCCCTTTGATTCGGTTCGGGATCCGCTCGAGCCAGGCGTTGAATTCGGGGGTGTTCTCGGGGGATGGATTCAGCAGCTTGATGGTCGATCCCAGCGAGCGCTTGCGGGTCAGAATGGAGCGGGTGACGTGGCCGGGTTCGCGCGGCACCAGAAAGCGGGAGGAATAGTCGTAGTTGACGATTTCCTCGACCGCTTTCATGTCGGCTTCATAGTCGGCCACGAAGATCGATCCGGAGATCATGGCGTCGCTGATGGATTTGGAGATTTCCGATTTTCCACCACCGGACACCGTGCAAGGTTTATGGCATAGCGTGCCTTCGGCCACGGTTCCGACCAGCCGCCATGATTTGAAGGCCAGGTTCTTTTCCATGCGCACATAGTAGCCGGAGGGGTAGACATAGGTCCGCTCGGCCAGCAGTTTGAGCGTCTCTTTGCCGTCGCCGCGCTTCCAGGCCACGCGTTGGCTGCTGACGTCGAAGCGCGCGTTTTCCGGAATATAGAAAATGTCCGGGTGGGTGTTGTCGGTGGCGTAACCTTGCGGATGCATGGTGATGGAATCGCCCATGACGCGGGCCACGTCCTCGAGGGTGTGGTCGAAATGGGAAAGCGTGCTGTCGGGCGCGAACTGCTCCCCGAGGTTGATCCGCGGAATGGCCAGCGCGCCGCCCGCGTGTTCCTCTTCGCACAGGCCGTAGAGGTTGGCGGCGAACCCGACCTGGGTTTTGACCTCCTTCTTGCAATAGCCGAAATAGTTGTCGGCGATGAGCGTCACCATAACGCCGGACGAATCGCGGGCGCAGAGCTTGAAAGGGTTTCCGCCGTTATAGAGTTCGTTCTCGGTCACCCAGCACATGCCGTCGCGTTTTTGCCGTTCGGTGGCGTCGTCCACGTGGGGGAGCCCGAGCTCTTTCTTTTTCAGGCCGCGGATATGCGGCGCGAGGATGACGCAGCCGGTGGCGCCGGTCCAGTGTTCCGGATCCAGCCCGGCATCGTTGTCCGGCAGGTAGGGGTCGCCGGCGTTACCGAAAATGGTCTCCACGAAGTCAAGGTTGCACACATAGTTGCCCGGGGCGAAGAAGCGGATCTCCATGTCCTTCCGGTTCATGAAGCCGGGGACATCCGGGCTGACGAGCGGGCGCAACAACAGCGAGACAACGGAGGAGGCCTTGTGTTCCTGCGTCGAGGTGAACGGGAGTTCGAGTTGCGACTCCGGTGGATTCAGCGCGAGCTCGAGCAGCTTGGCATAGGTCGCGATCGGAACTTCGAGTTTATCCGCCGCCACCGGAAATCCGCCGGCCGCCACGTGAAACGCGCCTTTGGTGGTGCGGCGGTCGTTCTTGGGGTTGTGGAGCACGCCCTGCTCAATACGGAACGATTCAATGCCGTTGGCGATGAAGCGGTTGCCGTCCGGCGGCAGCGAGAGTTCGCGCGCCAGGCCGTAGCGGTCCAGAATCAACGTGTTGTTCGGCAGCGATGGCGCGCCGTCCGGGCAGGCCTCGGCCAGATAGCGGTTAAGAAAATCCTGAATGCGCTTGTCGACTGGGCAGAGGTAGTCGTGAAGAATCCGGTTGCGCTCGCGGATGTTTTTGATCAGGTCGATCGCGACATCCAGTTCCTTGGTTTCCGCCTTTTCATAAATCGGCAGATCCAGCGAGGAAAGCTTCAGGTTAATGTATGAAATCAACTGTTCGCGGTCGCTCATGGAACCCGCGTGTTCATTCATTCCTATAGATTGTTTCAGCTTTTTCATCGTCCCGTCCCTCGGAAATTAATGGTCCATATAGTCATCCAGCGCGTCTTTTTTATCCTTTAAACGCGGTGGGTTTGAAGAAATCGAAGCGAAACGTATAGGATCACTCCCAAAAATGAAACGGCAAATGATGACAATATTGTCAGGAAGGCGGCGTCCATTCACAGTATTGTTATATTATTTATTTTGGGGCGCTTACTTGTTTAAAAAAGAAAGAGTTTCCGTGGCGTCCGGCTCCCTGCTATCGACGCTGTGGCGCGGGTGTGGCGCGGGTGTGGCGCGGGCTTTCCGAAGGAAGCGCGCCCTCCGTGAGTGGAGAGGACCGCGCCTCGCGGTTGTTGGTCAGAGCGCTTAACCTATGAACTAAACGAAAGACAACCCTCGGACGGGCTTCCATTAAACCGGGGTAACTTCAGGTTTCCCCTTTTTTTCGGGGGCTTACCTCTCGCCCTACTCCCCGCTTTCGTTCCACTCGGCGAAAAAAAAACACCGGCCAGGTTGGCCGGTGTGGATGTTCTCGCCGCGGAGATTATCGCCAGAGTTCTTCGCCGTATTCCCAGCCCGGACGAACCGGAGCTTTGAGATATTGGTTCAATTCGGGGCGGTTGGTGATTTTCATGTTTTTGGAGTCCCATTCAATTCGCCCGCCGTGGTTCGCCGCGATGATGCCGAGCAGCATGATCTCGGTGAACGGAGAGGCGAAGTCGAAGTTGGCTCCGGCTTCGTAGTCGCCTTTGATCGCGTTGACCAGTTCCAGAATCGGACCGCCTTTTATACGCGGGTAGACCTCGTCCGGATAGCCGGCTTCTTTGAACGCGATGGCCGCGTCTTTGTTTCCAAGCCTTGGGTTGTTGGAACGGTTGTCGGTGAAACCGCTGTTTTTGGTGCCGTGGTAGAAGGTTCCCGCTTTTTGAGATTTTCCGGGCCAGCTCCAGTCTTTCGGCGGGGCGGGGCGGAAGATCTCGGGATCGCCGTTGTACCAGTAGAAGGTGCAGGGCGCTTTATCGCCGCGGCGCTCGAAGTCGAAGCGCACCCGGCAGCCGTCGACCACCATCCATTCATCGCCACCGGCGACTTTTTCGGCTTCAACGGCGACGGGCTCATAGAGGTCCAGCAGCCATATGGGCGCGTCGGCCACATGGCAGAACCAATCGCCAAACGTGCCCGTGCCATAGCGATTGAAGCCGCGCCAGGTTTTTGGATGGTAAAGCGCGTTGAAGGGGCTTGGCCCGGTTGGGCCCTGCCATAGGTCCCAGTCGAGGGTTTTAGGAATCGAATCCTTGGAAGGGGGGAGCGCGTCCGGGCGTTGGAAATACGGGCCGCCCCACCTCGGACCCCCGATATAGCTGTGCGCTTCGGTGATCTGTCCGAAAATTCCATGGTCATACCATTCCTTCAGTTGGCGGATGCCGTTATAGGTGTGACCCTGATTGCCCATGTTCGTGCGAACCTTGTACGCGTCCTTCGCTCGTTTCAGCGTGCGGGCTTGCCAGATGTCGTGCGTGAGCGGTTTTTGGGTGAAGGTGTGAATGCCGCGCTGCATGGCGGCCATGGTCGCCGCGAAGTGGGTGTGGTCGGGCGTGTTGACGCAGACCATGTCGATTTCCTTGCCCATCTTGTCGAGCATCACGCGGAAGTCGGAGAAGCGTTTGGCGCTCGGGTTGTCCGGGTGTTTTTTCAGATTCTCGTCGATCATGCTGGAGTCGACGTCGCAAAGCGCCACGATGTTTTCAGTTCGCGTCCCGCCATAGGCCTGCCCGGCGATATTGCCCGCTCCGATCATGGCGACGTTGAGTTTGCTGTTGGCCGAGGGGCCCGCCTTGCCGATGTTGAAGTTGTAAATTTCCCGCGTTTTGTTTGGTGAGGATTTATATCCGTACGCGGAGAGCGTCGCGGCTCCCGCGGCCACCGCTCCTGTTATCTGGAACGAACGTCTATTGATGCTCTTCATCGTTTTTCTCCCTTATCGCTCTTCTCGGTTGTGATGGATTAAAACCCCGCGAATCCAACTAATAGCACGAAAATCCCGCGCCTTCTCATGGCGTCCATGCAGATGACGTAAGGGTATGGAAGAACTGGACAGAAGAACGCGGTCCGCCCGCGAGAGGTAGCGCCGGAGCTTAACGAGGGGGCGTCTCGCCCTCGTTGAAAACCGCCGCGCCTTTTTAGGGCTTAAGTTTCCGTTCCTGCCGCCAGCAGTACAAGACGGGGACGACGAGCATGGTGACGACCTCGATGAGCATGCCGCCAAAACTTGGAATGGCCATGGGCACCATGATGTCGGAGCCGCGGCCGGTGGAGGTGAGCACGGGGATGAGCGCGAGGATCGTGGTGGCGGTGGTCATCAAACAGGGGCGGACGCGGCGCGTGCCAGCTTCAATCACAAGGGCGTGAATTTCTTCTTTCGTGGTATGCGTCTTGTCGCGGAAGAGCTGGGTGAGGTAGGTGCCCATCACGACGCCGTCGTCGGTGGCGATGCCGAAGAGGGCGAGGAACCCGACCCATACAGCAACGCTCATGTTGATGGGATGCACCTGGAAGAGGCCCCGCATTTCAACGCCGAAGAGGCTGAAGTCGAGAAACCACGGCTGGCCGTAGAGCCAGATTAGAATGAAGCCGCCCGACCAGGCGATGAAGACGCCGGTAAAAATAAGCAGGGTTGTGGTGGCTGATTTAAACTCGAAGTAGATCAGCATGAAGATGGCGAACAGCGCGAGCGGCATCACCATCGAGAGCGTTTTGGTGGCGCGCTGCTGGTTTTCGTAGCTGCCGGCGAAACGATAGCTGACGCCGCGCGGCAGACTGAACTCGCCCCTGTCGATCTTGGATTGCAGATAGGCCCGCGCCTGTTCAACCACATCCACTTCGGCGAAGCCTTCTTTTTTATCGAACACGACGTAGCCCACGAGGAAGGTGTCCTCGCTCTTGATATTCTGCGGACCACGCACATAGTTGATTTCGGCCAGTTCGGTGATCGGAATCTGCTGACCGCCGGCGCCGGGAATGAGGATACGGTCAAGGGCTTCGATATTGTCGCGCAGCTCACGCTGATAGCGGACACGAACGGGGAAACGTTCGCGGCCCTCGACGGTACCGGTAACCTTTCGTCCGCCAATGGCAATTTCGACCACATCCTGGAACTTGCGGATTGGAATGCCGTAACGAGCGAGTGCTTTGCGGTCGGGCACGATTTCGAGATAGGGTTTGCCGACGATGCGGTCTGCAATCACGGCGGCGGGTTCAACCGAAGGCACCTCTTTAAGATACTGTTCGATCCGCAGACCCACGCGTTCGATCGTGTCGAGGTCGGGCCCCTGCACCTTGACGCCCATCGGGGCGCGCATGCCGCTTTGTAGCATGACGATGCGGGCGGCGATCGGTTGGAGCTTCGGCGCGGAGGTGGTGCCGGGTATCTTGGCGGCGGTGGTGATTTCTTTCCAGATGTCATCGGGCGACTGGATGTGGTCGCGCCACTGGCGATAGGGGCGGCCGCGCTTGTCTTCAATCAGCGCGCCGCCTTCATCCCGCACAAACTCACCTTTCTTGTATTGGTAGTTTATGCGCCGTCCGTCTTTGTCGGATTTGTATTCAGGGATGTAGTTGATGACGGTTTCGATCATCGAGATCGGTGCCGGATCGAGCGGGGTCTCGGCACGTCCGAGCTTGCCGACGACTGACTCGATTTCGGGAATGGAGCGGATGGCCATATCCTGTTTTTCAAGAATGTCGATGGCCTCGCCAATCGAGGCATGCGTCATGGTGGTCGGCATGAACAGGAACGAGCCTTCGTCGAGCGCGGGCATGAACTCTTTTCCAAACCCTGGAAACTGATGCGCCAGTTTTTGAATCGGCGCGGTTTGTTTAATTGCATCCGGTAGCCAGCCAACGATTTTATTGAAGCCGAGCCAGCTGGTCATTCCAAGAAGAAGCAGGGTAAGCGGAACCGAGAGGAAGGCCGCCTTATGTTTGAGACACCACCCGAGCAGCCGCGGGTAGAAGTGCTGGAAGATCTTGAAAAAGCCGAGCAGTCCGCCGATGAGCAGGGCCACGAAGAGCAGGTTGCGGATAACGCCTTTCTCCGGGCCGAGCGGTTCCCATTCGATGGTCAGCCAATAGCCCACCAGAAGAACCGTGAGGATGATGGGGAGATATTTGGTCAGGGTAGGGACGGCTCTCCGAGCCGTCCGTCCGAAAGAGCGGGTTCCTGTTGCTTCGGGCTTGGCGTGCGTGCGGCGCGCTCGGAGAGCACGCCCTACCTTTTGCTTCTTCCCCTTTCCAAAGAACGCATGTGCCATTACCGGCAACACGGTGAGCGCGAGAATGATCGAGGCGAGCAGCGCGAAGGTTTTGGTGAAGGCCAGCGGTTTGAACAACTTGCCCTCCGCACCGATCATGGTGAAGACGGGGAGGAAGCTGATGATGGTGGTGAGTACGGCGGTAAGCACCGCGCTGCCGACTTCGGAGGCGGCGCGGTGAACGACTTCGAGTCGGGGTTCGTCCGGGTCGGCCGAATCGAGGTGTTTGAGTATGTTTTCGCAGATGACGATGCCCATATCGACAATGGTGCCGATGGCGATCACGATCCCGGAGAGGGCGACGATGTTGGCCTGCACGTTGAACAGCTTCATGACGATGAAGCAGAACAGAACGGTGAGGGGAAGCATGGAGCTGAT
>JARFRL010000115.1 GCA_029287275.1 Pontiella desulfatans | reverse complement strand
CCAGTTTTTTTCGACTTGCTCATAGTATTCGCGTCGCTCAAGCGTTTCCGCTTCGTTGAATGGCTGGACTTTACACGTAAACGCGCCAACCAACCAGATTTATCGTCATCAGCTCATGAAGGAAAAAGCTTCTCCATCACTCATGGTTTTACTGTAAAAGACCGTCGTACATACCTCTTTTCTCAATGCTTCCATCGGGACCTTGAAATTGAACGGACGTCTTGCCAATTCTGGTGATTTCATACCCTTGGATCACATCCCCGACGCGATAGGTCTCGCCATTCATGCCCACGAGAGGGGTCACGGGATTCCAGTAGATCCCTTCCAAGGTGACCTTCAACGCCTCGGGGCTATTGCCGGACCTCTTTTCCTGGACGATCACCACGTCCGGAACAATTAGAGTGACCATGGGAGCGCCGCGCGACGAACGAATCGCGGAAAGGGCTTCCGCGTCGTTGCGCAACATGGCGTCCACCATGCGCACGTCGTTGTTCACCACCTCGACCAACGCGTCGTAGTTGCTGAAGTTCGCGGAGCGCGAGCCCTCGTCGTTGATCTTCATCATCCAATACACGATTGGAGCCGAAACCAACGCGAGCACGACCAACGTGACGAAAAAGGGAACCTTAACGCTCTCTTCTTGATAGCTATCGCGCACGTCCATTTCAAGAATGCCTTTCCGCGCCATTAGAACGCCCCCCTGCTTTTCAGGTGATCAAACACAACCAGTTCGAACGTGATTTCCGCCTTGCACACGCCCTTGGCCGCGACTCGGGAGGCCTCGGTGATTTTCACCGAGCTTTCGTTCAGCAAATGCTGCTCCGACGTTACGTCGCCGATGAAATCCTGAACGTCGCGAAACCGACCAGAGCCGACCACGCTGGCGATCAACCGGTTGACGTCCCCGCCTCCGGCGGAGGCTTGGCGATCGACCTTCAACGAGTCCACCCTGAAGTCTCCCTTCGCCGCCGTCCCTTGCAAATACGAGATTAATTCGTCCTCGGACTTGAGACTCGTGGACTGAGCGCCATCGAATTTGAACAAGATGTCATTGGCGCTCTTCTGACTTTTCACCATTTCGGGCAACATTTCCGCCAATAGCCGAGTGCGGTTGAGCCGCCACTCCGACCGCGACTTCAGCGCGAACGAGCTCAACCCAATTCCAACGATCAAGGCCGGAGGTACCAGCGTCCATAGAATCAATCTACCCCGGCTCGCCTTAAATTTTCCAATATCCATGAATTCCACCTACTTCTTCAAAACGCATTCGAATTGCACGAAGAACATCGATTCCTCGCCAATCGTTCGCCGCTCGCCCGTCGTGGGCCGAATGGAAATGACCCGACGCATGAGTTCCTCGTTGCTTTCCCACGCCTCTCGCAAATCCTTTACGGGATCGCCCGCCTGTTCAGACGGCGCGGGCATGACCAAACCGAACTCCAGTTTGGTTTTATTCCCGGCGAGGTTTAGCAACGCGACGTTTTCGGGCAAATCCAAAAAGAGATTATGGATCACCGGGAGCAACTGCACGCGTTGCCCAAGCGAACGCTTCAGCGAGGCGATTCTGCGCGAATAACTCTCCAGTTCGGCGTACGTGCCCGACGGATTCTTGAAGGTGTCGGCCTCCAACCCCGCGACCGCCATGGAGGTCGCCAGCAGCTGCCGTTGCTCACGACTATTGTCTAAAAAGGTCTTTATGTTCACGCTGGCCAAATACGCGACGCAGACCAGCAGCGCGGCGCAGATCGCCAAATAGATGAGCATGCCGTTGTAAAACTTGACCCGACCCTCGATCGAGGAGGTCAAATCCTTCGCCAAATTTATTTTATAGTCCGCCGCCATCAGGTGTTCCTCAATCCAAGCCCCAGGCTGGTGGTCATCAGCGGGGATATCACGGTGTTTTCTTTCGCCGATTTGAACGTGTTCGGCACGATGAAGTTCTCGTCTTTCAACGGGCTCCAGACCTCGGTCGGCAACCCGATGGTGTCATGAATCTGCCCCACGAATTCGGGCTCCGAGGGAACGAATCCCGTCAGAACCAGTTGCGTGACGGGCGTCTTGTCGACCTTCACGTGATAATAGAGCAGCGCGTCGGAAATGTTCTCGATCAAATACTGAATCTTGCTCGACCACTCGGCCGAGCGCGAAATGATCGTCCGAGGATAAATGTAGTGGTCGTTGTAGAGAATGGAAATGTCCGCGTTGTAGCGCGACAGGTTGACCACGCAAACCGCGTTGTCGTTATTGACCTTGTCGCCGCGCAGCGCGAGGAAGAGATTGCAAAGCGACGTGCAGCCCACGTCCGTGATGACCGGAAACAGCCCGGCTTTTTTCAGCAAAACAAGTTGGTTGTTAACCTCGTTTTTCGCGACCGCCACGAGAATGCCGTGCAATTGTTCGCCTAGCTGCGTGTAGGGATCGTTTTTAGGGCGGTTCAAATGCCAGTCCAACGCGATTTGATCCGGAGGAAGCTGAAGCGACTCCTCGGCTTCCAGATTGAGCGCGGACGTGAGCTCGCGCGGAGCGAGGTCGGGATACTTGAAATACTTCAGGCAGAGCGAGCGCGTATGCAAACCGGCGCAAACCGTCCGGGTTGGCATGCGGATCTTCTTCCACAACTTGCGGATCACCTGAATGATTTCGTCATCCGTGGCGTCCGGAGCGTACTCCATCCAACCCGCGTGCGTGAGGGCGATTTTCCGCCGGCCGCGGCGGACGATCCGCGCGGCGCTCACCACGCCATCCGCGATATTGATGCCCGCGATGTTTTCCCTGCTGTCTATGGATTGCACTGCGCCCATAATGTCCTCTTGATCCTATGATCTTGCGAATTTCTTCTGGATACGTTCAGTTGAATCCAGCATCGATTACCTCAGTAGGTGGGACGCGCCCACCCACTGAGCGGGAATCGATAACTTAATAGTTACGATCCCAGACTCCGGTTTGATCAATTGAAACTTCCAAACCATCCGCTTTACCCAATCCATCACCACGACCACTGGTTGCGGTTCCCACAACAGCCACGCTGTATGTGTTGGAATCAGAACCGGTGTAGGTATAATCGCCGTAACTGAAGAACTGACCATCCAGATCGCTCGAAGACACCGTTTTCATGTCCGCCTTAGTCGCTGGATAGCGATCATTCTCCGCCAAATACACGCGGGCCTGGGTTATTAGCGTTCCAATACCCGCTTCGGCTTCCGTAGCCATCGCGCGCTTTTTATTGCCCGACATCAGCGGGATGGCGACAGCCGCCAGAATCGCGACGATGATCGCGACAACCATGAGTTCCACCAACGTGAAACCCGACTTGTTCTGTTTTGTTTTTTTCATGTTTTTCGTCTCCTTGTTACTGTTTTTTATTTCGTTATTATCGCGTCCGCGGGCACCCCGGCTCGGGACCATTTCATACTCTCAACTTTCAGTACTTCGAACACCTGCTCTCAACCTCTTCCATACGCCTCCTTCCATGCGTTACCGCACGCTTGTTGACACCATGAAAATGGGCATGTAAATCGCTAAAACGATCACGAGAATAAAGGCGCCGAAAACACAAATAATCAGTGGTTCGAACAGCGCCATGGAGGTCATGATCGACACTTCCACCTGATCCTCGTACAGATCGGAAACATTGTCCAACACCTCGGGCAGCTGGCCGGAATCCTCGCCCACGCCCACCATGCGAATGATCAGGCCGGGGAAGATGCCGGTTTTGTCCAGACTCGCCGCGATGCGATTGCCGGTCATGATCAACTCGCGCACGCCCATCACGTTTTTAGTGATCAACTGATTGCCGGTGGACTCGGCGCAAATTTCGAGCGCGGTGGAAATCGGAACGCCGCTATGCACCATGATCGCGAGGCTGCGGCAAAACCGCGCCAAAATATATTTTTTCAAACAGCCGCCCGCGTACGGCATGGCCAGCTTGAGCTTGTCCTTCCGATAAGATCCGCCGGGAGTGCGTCCATAGAAAACCAGCGCGGCGATCAGCACGACGACGCCGAGGAAAATCGCGAGAAAGTTGTCCACGAAGAAATTATTCGCGCTAAACACGGCGCGCGTGAAAAACGGCAACTCCGCCCCCAACCCGCCGAAGATATCCGTGAACTGCGGCAAAATGAACAAGGTCATGATCATGCACACGACGATGAAAAAGACGCCGATGAACATGGGATAGGCCGCCATCGCCTTGATGCGCCGCTGCAGGCGGTCCGCTTTCTCGAGATAATCGGCCAGCTGCTTCAGCGTTTCCGGCAACTTGCCCGACTCCTCCGCGACCTTAACCAACCCACGAAACATCGCGTTGAAAATTTTCGGATGACGGGACACCACTTCCGAGAAGCTTTTGCCGTCGTTCAGCTGCTGGACCATGTCCTCCGCGCAACGCC